>JBEANX010000060.1:0-10578 GCA_041165245.1 Pseudomonadota bacterium | reverse complement strand
GAAGTCTTCCGTGATGCAGCGGGCCATGCCTTCCAGGCTTTGCGCCAGGCCCTGGCGCTGGATGATCTCGGCGGCGTCTTGCGCGCTGAGGTAATGGGTGACGATCTGCTGGCGGCTCATGGGTCTTCTCCTGGGGTGTGAAGAAGTGTTGCAAAAGCAGCTGTCAATGGAAATCGCCAAAGGTGCGCAATTTCGATCAGTAAATTGACAGAACGGCAGGCTCAGGTGTCAAATTGGCAGCATGGACAGTGTCGACCAACAGCTCTTGTCATACCTGCGGCAAGACGCCCGCATGAACGTGGCCACCCTGGCGCAAAAGTTGGGCGTCTCTCGGGGCACCATCACCAACCGCATTCGCAAGCTGGAAGACACCGGCGTGATCGTGGGCTACACGGTGCGCCTTCGGCCTGATTCCCGCCCCAATGAGATCACCGCCTGGATGAGCATTGCCGTGGAAGGCAACGAGGCCCGGCAGGTCATTGCCAGCCTCTTGGGCGAGCCCGGCGTGGCCACACTGGCTGACACCAATGGCCGATGGGACCTGCTGGCCGAGCTTCGGGCCGAGAACCTGCAAGCGCTGTCGAAAATCCTGGAGCGGGTGCGTTTGATCCGAGGCATCAGCAGCACCGAGACCAGCATCCACCTTGAAACCTACCGGCTTTCCTGATGAGCGACACCAGCCAAGAACTCGACCGCATCGACCTGCGCATCCTGGATGCATTGCAGCGCGATGGGCGCCAAGCCAACCTCAAGCTGGCCGAAGCGGTGGGGCTGTCGCCCACAGCCGTTTTGGCCCGCGTGCAGCGGCTCACGCGTGAGGGCTACATCCTGGGCTATGAGGCGCGCCTGAACCCGCTCAAACTGGGCAACGCCATGATGGTGTTTGTGGAGGTGGTGCTGGACCGCACCACGCCCAATGTGTTCGAGCAGTTCAGCGCGGCCGTGCAGGTGCGGGACGAGATCATGGAGTGCCACATGGTGGCCGGTGGTTTTGATTACCTGCTCAAGACCCGCATGAATGACATGGCCGCCTACCGCGAGTTCGCCGGTACGGTGCTGTGGCAACTGCCTGGTGTGCGCGAAACTCGCACCTATGCGGTCATGGAAGAGGTCAAGAACTCGACCCACCTCAAGCTGGGCTGAGCAGCATCTCTTGTGCGTGTTGGGCGATCATCCATTCCTCGTTGGTGGGGATGACCCAGGCGCTCACTTGGCTACCCGGCGTGCTGATGCGGGCCTGATGCGCCGCATTGGCTTCAGGCGCGAAGCTCAGGCCCAACCACTGCGCCTGCTCGCAGACACGCTCACGCACCAGGGCACTGTGCTCCCCAATGCCAGCGGTGAACACCAGCGCATCGAGGCCGCCCAGTACCGCCGCCATGGCGCCCAGCTCGCGGGTGATGCCATGCACGTAGAGCTCGATGGCGGCTTGCGCATCAGGGGCTTGGCTGGCCTCCAGGGTGCGCATGTCAGACGAGAGGCCTGACACACCCAAGAGCCCTGATTCCTTGTAGAGCATGGCCTCCAGCTGAGCCGTGCTCATGCCCTCGTGCTGCATCAGGTAGAGCAGCACACCTGGGTCGATCTGGCCACAACGCGTGCCCATCATCAGGCCATCCAGCGTTGTCAAACCCATGGTGCTGGCCACGCTGCGCAAGCCCTTCATGGCGCACAAGCTGGCGCCATTGCCCAGGTGGGCCACGACCACGCGGCCCTGTGCGGCTTCACCCAAATGCTGTGGCAGCACGCTGGCGATGTATTCGCAAGAGACCCCATGAAAGCCATAGCGCTTCACACCCTTCGGGCTGATGCGCTGGGGCAGGGCATAGGCCTGGCCGACCCAGCTTTGGTGGGCGTGAAAGGCGGTGTCAAAGCAAGCCAACTGGGGCAAGCCCGGTTGAAGGTTCGCCAATGCTCGAATGGCCGCGAGGTTGTGCGGCTGGTGCAAAGGCGCCAGTGGCACCAGGGCGTTGAGTTGCTGCAAGACGTTCGGCGTGACCCATGTGGGTTGCGTGAAGCTCTCGCCGCCATGGACGACGCGGTGTGCTGCGGCCAGCAAAGGGCCTTGTGTGGGGTGGGCCTTGAGCCATGACAGCAGTGCGGCCAAGGCAGCCTGCTGGCCCTGAGCGGGGTCAGTGATGCACGGAGGGCTCCGGCTCGAAGTTGGGTTCGGGCTCAAGGCCACCTCCTCCATCGGGCAGCCTTCATGGGCCCAGGCCTGCAACTTTGGGGCGGTGCCGATGCCCACTACGGTGCCGTGCAGCGTGCGCGTGGGCGACTGGCCGCTCGCCACGTGGAAGGACGCAAATTTCAGGCTCGATGAGCCTGCATTGAGCACCAGGATGTTGCCTTGCCCATGGCTTTCAAGCTTTGTCGACATGTTTTTTACGCGCCCTGCCTGTGCCACGGGAAGCGGGCATGCTGTGCATCATGCATCTGATGCGAAAATGGTGCACTCAATGATCATGCTGGGGCCAAGTGGCTGCGGCAACGCGACAAAGGCGTCGCTGGTTCGGCCGTGTGCCTGAGCCAGCGGCGCTTTTTTTCTTAGGCCTTTGCTTCCCACCCTTGAGCCCACCACGGAGACCCCATGAGCTTCAACGTCGACATCGGCTTCACCAGTGAGCGAGGCCCGCGCACTGGCAATGAAGACTTTGCCATGGCTCGCCAACCCGAGCCCCATGAATCGGCCTGGGGCGTCATGGCTGCACTGGCTGATGGTGTCTCCAACGGCGGCATGGGCTTGGAGGCCGCCCAAACCACGGTCATGACCTTGTTGCAAGACTGGTATGCAACCCCTGCGACGTGGGACCCAACGGTGGCGCTGGAGCGCGTCATCGCCGCGCAGAATGCCTGGCTGGTTGATCACAACCGCCGCCGCCACAACCTGGAGGGCCGCTTGGCCGCCTCTGGCACCTGCACCCTGACCGCCATCGTGCTGCGTGCCCACGGCTTCACGCTGGCGCATGTGGGCGACAGCCGTGCTTATTTGATCCGCGACGGTGAGTGCACCCAGCTCACGCAGGATCACGTGATGGGCCGCACCGAGTTTCAAAACGGTTTGACCCGGGCCATCGGACTGGACGACGCTTTGAGGGTGGATTACCAGGATGGCGACCTCCGCATTGGCGACACCTTGGTGCTGACCAGCGACGGCGTACACGGCCACCTCAAGCGCGCTCAGTTGATGGCATTGGCCAGCAAAGGTTCCGCCCAGGAAGCCAGCCAGGCTTTGGTGGCCAAAGCTTTGTCTTCAGGCGGGCGGGACAACGCCACGGCCGTGGTCCTCAAAGTACAGAGCCTCGACTTGGCCAGCCTGGCCGACATGAGCCGTCGCGGCAAGCAGCTGCCTGTGCCGCCCAGGCTCAGGTCCGGCGATGTGCTGGACCAGTTCGTCGTGGAAGAGGCCGTTTTCAGCAATGGGGTGCATCGCGTCTACCGTGTGTGCAGCCAGGTCGATGGCAGCATCCATGCGCTCAAGACCTTGCATGAATCACGCGCCAGCGATGCACAAGAGCGTGAGATGCTGGCCCACGAAGCCTGGCTGGCAGCCCGTGTGTCAGAGCGGCAGGCCGAGGGCTTGCTCCACGTCACTGAGCCCCTCAGCCCCAGCGCCTTCTACACGCTCTCAGATTGGCTCCATGGCGAATCACTGGCGCACATGCTGGGCCGGCAGGCCGCGTTCACGGTGCCCGAAGTGGTCAGCGCTGCCACCAGCCTGGCCCGCACCCTGGGCCGTTTGCATCAGCACGGCGTGATCCATCGCGACATCAAGCCCGACAACCTGCACCGGGGTGAAGACGGCCAGTGGCGCATCCTCGACCTGGGCGTGGCCTTGTCAGGCAGGGAGCCTGAGCAGCTTCGTTTGCTGCATGCAGGCACGCCCAGCTACATGAACCCCGAGCAGTGGTCGGACGAGCCAGCGCTTGCAGCCGTGTCACCGCAATCCGATTTGTTCGCGCTGGGGGTGACCTTGTACGTGTGGCTCACAGGCCGGCTGCCCTATGGCGAGATCGAACCCTACCAAGTGAGCCGCTACCGGCGTGACCCGGTGCCCCCTTCGCGTTTGCGGCCTGATGTGCCCATTTGGTTGGATCACATCGTGCTCAAGGCCGTGGCGCGTGAGGCCAAGCAACGCTTTGAAACGGCCGAGGAGTTGCAGCTGGCGTTGGAGCGCGGTGCCTCGCGCCCCTTGAGTGCCGCCAGGGCCTCCTCTTTGCTGGAGCGTGACCCAGCTGCCATCTGGAAGATCGCCTTTGCTGTGGCGATGCTGTTCAACCTCTTGCTGGTGTACTGGCTGATCTTCCTGCCGCGGCGCTGAGACGAAGTTCGCCTCAGGCTTGAGCTTGAACTTGAGGGCCAAACGCCAGCGTGCTCCGCTGTGCGGCAATGTTCTGGCCTTGCTTGATCAAGTCAAAGTACCAGCTGCCATCGTGGATGTCGCCGTACAGGCAGGCACCCACGAGCATGTCGCCCTTGAGCACCAGCTTTTTGTAGACACCGCGAAGCGGGTCTTTCAGCACGATGGCTTCTGTGCCTTCGCCCCCCATGAAATCACCCGCCGAGAACAGGTCAATGCCGGTCACTTTGAGCTTGGTACTGACCTGGCTGCCCAGGTAACGGCCAATGCCGAAATCAGCGAGGTGGTTGGCGCACACCACCGCTTGCTCATACAAAGGCGCGACCAGCCCATAGGCGGTACCCCGGTGGTTGGCGCATTCGCCCACGGCGTAGATGCGTGGGTCGGTCAAGGTTTGCAGCGTGTCGCTGACCAGCACGCCTCGGTTGCACTGCAGGCCGATCTGCGTGGCCAGCCGCACGTCGGGCCGAACACCCGCCGCCATGACGACCAAGTCTGCCGGGATCTCGCGGCCATCCTTGAGTTGCACGGCACGCACGCGGCCTGTCTCATCGCCCAGGCAAGCAGCCGTGTGGGCATTGAGGGCGAACTCGATGCCGCGCTCTGCCAAGTTGGCTTGCAGCAGCTTGGCCGCGGTGCGGTCCAGTTGGCGCTCCAGCAGCCAGTCCGCCAGGTGGATGACGGTGACTTGCATGCCGCGCGCTGTCAAACCATTGGCCGCCTCCAGGCCCAGCAGGCCACCGCCGATCACCACGGCATGGCGGTGCTCTTGGGCGGCCTGGATCATCGCATTGGTGTCTGCGATGTCGCGGTAGCTGATCACGCCATGCAGGTCATGGCCCGGCACAGGCAGCACAAAGGGTTGTGAGCCTGTGGCCAACAAAAGGCGGTCGTAGCGGGCTTGTGTGCCATCGGCCGCCGTGACGGTGCGACGGCTGCGATCGACCTCTGTCACGGGCTTGCCCATGTGCAGGGTGATGCCGTGCTGCGCATACCAGTCGACGCTGTTGAGCACGATGTCGTCCAGCGTTTGCTCGCCGGCCAGCACGGGCGACAGCATGATCCGGTTGTAGTTCGGGTGGGGCTCGGCCCCGAACACCGTGATCTCGTACTGGTCAGGCGCGATCTTGAGCAGCTCCTCCACCGTGCGGATGCCGGCCATGCCGTTGCCGATGACGACCAATTGCTTGCGAGCGTTCATGCTGCTGCCCATTCTTTCAAGATCGTTGCCAGGTGAACAAGCTCAGCGGCTGGAAGAAGCCGTCTTGGTGAACACCGCCGCCGTGCTGGCCACCGTGCGGGCACGGCCACCCTTTTCAGCCCAGGTGCGCGTCCAGCGGATCTGCATCACACGCATCATCAAGAGCACGCCCACACCGATGGCGGCGAACGCCAGGAAGCCGTAAAAGTAGGTGCCGAAGTGTTGTTTCGATTGGCCCATGGCATTGGGGATGAAGCCGCCGCCCAAGGCGCCCAGCTCACCGATCATGGAGCCTGCCACCGCTGTGGTCAGCGGCCAGCGCAGAGGCACCAGTTGGAACAGCGCGCCGTTGCCTGCGCCCAGGGAGGCAAAGCACAGCATGAAGAGCAGGGTGGTCAAGGGCAGGTTGTCGCCCATGGTGCCGCAGATCACCAGGGTGATCACCACAAACACCATCACGCCTGTCAGCGTGTTGATGCCGCCCCAACGGTCAGACAACCAGCCGCCCACCACACGCGTGGCCGAGCCCATCAGGGTGGCCAGCATGGTGAGCTGGCCCGCCTCGACCTTGGTGACCTTGAACTGGTCGTAAAAATAAGTAGGCAAAAAATTGGCCAAGCCGATGAAACCGCCGAAGGTGATCACATAGATCAGGCTGAAGGCCCAGCCGTCTTTTTCGAACAAACAGGCAATGTGCTCGCGGAACGATTGGTGCTCGACATCAGGCGGCTCTTTGGCGAACACGGCCATCACGGCCATGGGCAGCAGCATGGTGAAGGCGGCCAGGCCATACACCGTCTGCCAGCCGTACTTCATGGCCAGCGGCGGCGCAAACAGCACGGCCAGCACCGTGCCGCTGTTGCCAGCGCCCGCAATGCCCATGGCCAAGCCCTTGTACTTGGGCGGGAACCAGCCCGAGCCCAGGGACAAAGCAATCCCAAAGCTGCCGCCGGCAATACCCAGCAACACGCCCATGGCCAGCACTTCGCTGTGGGTGTTCACGAAGAAGTAGCCATAGGCCAGCGCCAGCACGATCAAAGCCATCTCAACCAGGGCTGCACTCTTGCGCCCGATGTACTGCGACAGCAAGCCCAAGGGGAAACGCATCAGCGCACCCGCGATGATGGGCACCGATACCATGAAGCCTTTTTCAGCAGCGGTGAGATTGAAGGTCTCACTGATGAACGGTGCCATGGCCCCGTTCAGCACCCAGATGGCAAAGGTGAAGTCAAAGTAGAGGAAGGATGCGAACAGGGTTGGGGCATGCCCCGACCGCAGGAATGTTTTGAAATTGGACATGGGAACCTCAGTCGTTGTTATCAGGTCGCCTCTGCGGGCGTGATTCGGATCAATTTGCGCAAGGCTGGCACGCAAGAGCCACAGTTGGTGCCGCAGCGAAGCTCCCCTTGCAGTTGCGCCAAGCGCTGGTCTTCAGCGCCCGTGCAATGGGCCAGTTGCGCCAGGATCTGCGGCTCACTCACGTTGAAGCAGGTGCAAACCTGCTTGCCGCGTACGGCCACCGCACCAGGAGCTTTGGCACCTGGGTGCAAGAGCAAGGCCCCAAGCGCTTCAACAGGCTGGTCTTCCTGCAAGAGCGCACGCAGCCATGCTTGCGAGCTCACATCGCCTGCGATCAACAGGGCCGCCAAGCGATGGTGTTCACCGTCGGCCACCACGCGAATGGTTCGCCGCTGGCCTTGGCTTTTGTCTTCGTATTGCAGCAGGTTGTCGCCCACCAGGCCAAAGCACTGTTCGATGCTTTCCAGCAGCGAATCCTCAGGTGCGCTGTCGTGGGCCAGGCGCAGCTGAACGCCCACACGGCCTTGCTCGTCGGGTTCGCGCCCGAAAGGCACGCAGCTGAAAAAAGCCAGGTCTTTGCCGATGCCCGCCACGCGCTCGCGCGCCGCAATGGCATCTTCTGCGGCCACCCAGGCCATGGCCAGCACTTGCCAGGGCAGGGCGGCAGGCTCGATGGCCACTGCGGCGTGTTTGAGCTCAGGCTGTTTGGACTTGGGGCAGAACGCAGGCTGGGTCAAAGCATTGACGCCGTGCATGGGCTCGCCACGGCTGTCGCGCCCGCCCAGGAACTCGCTGCCCCAGTGCATGGCGATGTGCACTTGGCCCTGGGCTTGGGCCGCATGGGCCAGCACAGGGATCACCACCTCGCCACGGCGTGAGCGCACACGCACCAAATCGCCATCTGCCAGCCCGAGCTTGGCCAGGTCATCGGGGTGGAGGTCGATCGCAGGCTCGCTCACATGCCCGAACAAGCGGCCCAGCGTGCCTGTGCGGCTCATGCCATGCCATTGGTCGCGCAGGCGGCCGGTGTTCAGGCTGAAGGGGTATTCGGCATCTGCGTTTTCTTTCGGCGCGCTGTAGGCCACCGCGGCGAACCGCGCGCGGCCGTTGTCGGTGGGGAAGTGGCCGTCGGCATACAGTCGCTCTTGGCCGCGTGCCGCGCCTTCAGGCATGGGCCATTGCTGGGGGCCTCGGGTTTGCAGCAGGGCATAGCTCAAGCCGGTGATGTCGAGGTCACGGCCACGCGTGGATTCGCGGTGCTCGTTCCAGACGCTCTCGGGGCTGCAGTAAGGAAACAGCGTTTCGGTGCCGTCGCGGAAGGAGGCCACACGCTCGGGCAGGCGCGCTTCCAGTCGGCGGCCCAGGTCGGTGAAGATGGCCCAGTCGTGCTTGGCCTCACCGGCTGCAGGCACCGCTGGGCTGACCCGGCTGATGCGCCGCTCGCTGTTGGTCACCGTGCCGTCTTTTTCGCCCCATGTGGTGGCTGGCAAGAGCAGGTCGGCGTAGTCACACGTGGCGGTGGTCTGGAAGGCTTCTTGAACCACCACGAACTCGGCGCGCGCCAGCGCACGGCGCACGGTGGCTTGGTCGGGCAGCGATTGCGCGGGGTTGGTACACGCAATCCACAGCGCTTTGATCTCACCGCGTGCCGCGGCTTCGAACATCTCCACGGCCGTCTTGCCCGGCGTGGCAGGCACCGATGGCACGCCCCACAAGGCTGCGACCTCTTCGCGGTGCTGCGCATTGCCCAGGTCGCGGTGCGCGCTGAGCAAGTTGGCCATGCCGCCCACCTCACGGCCACCCATGGCATTGGGTTGGCCTGTCAGGGAGAAGGGGCCAGCGCCTGGCTTGCCGATCTGGCCGGTGGCCAAGTGAAGGTTGATCAAGGCTGCGTTCTTGTCGGTGCCTTGGCTGCTCTGGTTGAGCCCTTGGCAATACAGCGACAAGGTAGGGGTGTGGCCACCCATCCAGCGGGCGGCCTGCACCAGGTCAGCCAAAGGAATGCCACAGGTCTCGGCCACCGCCGCAGGGGTATGTGCTTCGATCAGCTTGGACAGAGCCTCAAAGCCTTGGGTGTGCCGTTCGATGTAGGCACGGTCCACCAAGCCTTCTTGCACCATCACATGCAGCAAGCCGTGGAACAGCGCCACATCAGTGCCTGGCTTGATGGGCAGGAAGAGGTCGGCCACTTCGGCCGTTTCGGTGCGCCGGGGGTCGGCAACGATCAGCTTCTGGCTGGGGCTGGCCTTGCGTGCATCTTCGATGCGGCGGAACAAGATCGGGTGGGCCCAAGCCGTGTTGGCACCCACGATGAACAGGGTTTCGGCGTGTTGGAAGTCGTCGTAGCAAGCCGGGGGGGCGTCTGAGCCCAGTGTGGCCTTGTAGCCGGCCACGGCGCTGCTCATGCACAGGCGTGAATTGGTGTCGAGGTTGTTGGTGCCGATCAAGCCTTTGACCAGCTTGTTCAACACGTAATAGTCTTCCGTCAGCAACTGCCCAGAGCCATAAAAGCCCACGGCCTCAGGACCATGGCGCTGGATGACTTCGGCGAAGCGATCTGCGGCCATGTCCATGGCTTCAGCCCAGCCCATGGCTTGCGGCGCAGCGCCTCGCACAGGGCGGTGCATGGGCCGCAGCAAACGGGCTTGCTGCGACACGCTTTGTGCGGCCGTGAGGTGCAGCGTGCTGCCCTTGGTGCACAAGCGACCGAAGTTGGCGGGGTGCTCAGGATCACCCTGGACATTGACGACCTGGTCGCCCACCGACTCGATGATCACGCCGCAACCCGTGCCGCAGTAAGGGCAGGTCGAGCGTGTCGTCGTGGACACGATGGGAATGATCATGCCAAGGACACCCAGACCTGGCCTTCGCGCAGCTCCACTGGATGGGCGCCCACCGACATCTCGGGGAACTCCAGGCATTCGCCTGTGCGCAGGTCAAAGTGATTTTTGTACAGCGGCGAGGCCACCACGAGGTGCTCGCCCAGGTTGCCCACCAGGCCGCGTGAGAGCACGCTGGCGCCTGATTTCGGGTCGACGTTGTCGATCGCGAAGTATTGGCCTTGGCCCACGCGGAAGATGGCCACGTGGCGGCCTTCGACCAAGGCGCACACGCCGGTGTCGGGCAGGATGTCGTCGGCCGCGCACACGGCGGTCCATGTCAAGGTTGCGGTGTTCATGGGGTGTTTCTTTGCGGTTCGTGGGGGCTCAGGCCTGGGGCGCTGCAGCTGTGGCTTCAGCGCGCTCATCCGGGCGGGCAGGGCGGATCTGGCCGCGCTCTTCCACAAAGACGATGTGTTCGTCGCGCTTGTCGCTGTTCACAAAGCTGCGGAAGCGCTGGCGCACTTCGGGCGTGGTCACGGCCGTCTTCCACTCGCACTGGTAGGTGTCGACCACGTGCTGCATCTGGGCTTCGAGTTCGGCATTGATGCCAAGGCTGTCCTTGAGAATCACGTCCTGCAGGTAAGCCAAGCCACCTTCCAGGCTTTCGCGCCAGGTGCTGGTGCGTTGCAGGCGGTCGGCGGTGCGCACGTAGAACATCAGCACCCGGTCGATCAGTTGGATCAACGCTGCCTTGCTCAGGTCAGACGCAAACAACTCGGCATGGCGAGGCTTCATGCCACCGTTGCCACACACATAAAGGTTCCAGCCCTTCTCAGTGGCGATGATGCCGATGTCTTTGCCTTGCGCCTCGGCACATTCACGCGTGCAGCCCGACA
>JBEANX010000059.1:0-2988 GCA_041165245.1 Pseudomonadota bacterium | reverse complement strand
TCGAGCTGCCAGCCGACAAGGAAATGGTCATGCCTGGTGACAACGTGTCGATCACCGTCAAGCTGATCGCCCCGATCGCCATGGAAGAAGGCCTGCGCTTCGCCATCCGTGAAGGTGGCCGCACCGTCGGCGCCGGCGTGGTTGCCAAGATCCTCGACTAAAATAACCCGTTCAGTTCTCGGCCGATAGGGGTATAGCTCAATTGGCAGAGCGTCGGTCTCCAAAACCGAAGGTTGTAGGTTCGATTCCTACTGCCCCTGCCAAGCACTGAACGCATTGGTCGCCCGAACATAGCCGCTGTTCCACAGCAGCCCGCGAGCCTCACGGTCCGCGGGCTTTGCTGCCTCAAGATTTCTGATCCGATCATGTCCACCACCACACAAGTTGAGACCGTCACCACCAGCGCCGACAAGGCCAAGCTGGGCGCTGCCGCCTTCCTGATCGTGGCGGGCGTGGTCGCTTTCTACCTCCTCGGCAAGCAAGACCTGTGGCTGCGCGTGATCGCCCTGCTGGTCCTGATGGCCGGTGGCGTGGCGGCTTTCTTCACCTCGTCCTCCGGCAAAGAGCTGATCGCCTTCGGTCAGGATTCCTACAAGGAGCTGGGCAAGGTGGTGTGGCCCACGGTTCAGGAAGCCCGTCAGATGACGCTTTACGTCTTCGCCTTTGTGGTGGTGATGGCCCTGTTCCTGTGGGGCACAGACAAAACCCTCGAGTGGCTGCTGTATGGCGTCATCCTCGATTGGAAACATTGAAACAAGGTTGATCCCATGAGCGACGTTCAAGCCAGCCCCGCCACCAACGCTGCACCGCTGCGCTGGTATGTGGTGCATGCCTATTCGGGCATGGAAAAGGCCGTTGAGCGCAACCTGCGCGAGCGCATCGACCGCGCCGGCATGCAAGAGCAATTTGGCCGCATCCTGGTGCCCACCGAAGAAGTGGTGGAAGTCAAGAACGGCAAGAAAACCGTCACCGAGCGTCGTTTCTTCCCTGGCTACGTGCTGGTTGAAATGATCATGAGTGACGACTCGTGGCACCTGGTGAAGAACACCTCCAAGGTCACGGGTTTCGTGGGCGGCGCCAAGAACCGACCTTCTCCCATCTCGGAAGACGAGGTCATGAAGATCGTCAACCAGATGCAAGAAGGCATCGAGAAGCCCCGGCCCAAGGTCGAGTGGGAAAACGGCGAAGTCGTGCGTGTCAAAGACGGCCCCTTCACCGACTTCAACGGCTCGATCGAAGACGTCAACTACGAAAAGTCCAAGCTGCGCGTGTCGGTCACGATCTTCGGTCGTGCCACCCCGGTGGAGCTGGACTTCGGTCAGGTCGAGAAGATCTGACCTTCACCTCGTGGCGCGCTAGGGCACTTGCCTGATTGCTGCCAGCGGGTCATAATCGCTGATTCCGCTTGAACATGGCGGTGAGCGGCGCTCAGGCTTGGATTCGTTCCATGCTTGTCGCCGCTTGATCATGTTCCGCACCGGGTGCGAGCGAGACCGCCCCAACAGAGCCCGACACCCTGTGCCGGGCATGAGGAGCTTGGCCACCGTGCCAGGCGTTTGACTCGACCGCTTCGGCAAGCCCAGCCATGCTTGGGCAGGCCTGTGAGCGGTTCAAGGAGAAATCATGGCAAAGAAAATTGTCGGCTTCATCAAGCTGCAAGTTCCCGCTGGCAAGGCAAACCCTTCGCCCCCCATCGGTCCCGCACTGGGTCAGCGCGGTCTGAACATCATGGAGTTCTGCAAGGCGTTCAACGCGCAGACCTCCTCGATGGAACCTGGTCTGGTGCTGCCCGTGGTCATCACGGCCTTCGCAGACAAGTCCTTCACCTTCGTCCTCAAGACGCCTCCAGCCACCGTGCTGATCAAGAAGGCCTTGAAGCTGGACAAGGGATCGCCCCGTCCGCAATCCGACAAGGTCGGTAAGCTGTCGCGCGCTCAGATCGAAGAGATCGCCAAGACCAAGCAAAAAGACCTGTCGGCTGCCGATCTGGAAGCCGCCATCCGTACCATCGCTGGTTCCGCACGCTCCATGGGCGTGCTTGTGGAGGGCATCTGATCATGGCTAAGCTCACCAAGCGCCAACAAACCCAACAAGGCAAGGTTGACAGCCTCAAGCTGTACACCATCGATGAAGCCATCGGCATCATCAAGGAATTCGCCGTCGCCAAGTTTGACGAGTCCATCGACGTGGCCGTCCAGCTGGGCGTGGACGCCAAGAAGTCTGACCAGGTCGTTCGTGGTGCCGTCGTGCTGCCCAATGGCACTGGCAAGACCAAGCGCGTTGCCGTGTTCACCCAAGGCGCCAAGGCTGACGAAGCCCGCGCTGCCGGTGCTGACGTGGTCGGCATGGAAGACCTGGCTGAACAAGTCAAGGCAGGCATCATCAACTTCGACGTGGTCATCGCTTCGCCTGACGCGATGCGCATCGTCGGTACCCTGGGTCAAGTGCTGGGTCCTCGCGGCCTGATGCCTAACCCCAAGGTCGGCACCGTCACCCCTGACGTTGCACAAGCTGTGCGCAACGCCAAGGCTGGCCAAGTGCAGTTCCGCATCGACAAGGGCGGCATCGTCCACGGCACCATCGGCCGTCGCTCGTTCGACACCGACAAGCTCAAGGCCAACCTGGCTGCACTGCTGGACGCACTGAACAAGGCCAAGCCTGCTTCGTCCAAGGGCGTCTACCTGCGCAAGGTGGCCGTCTCCTCGACGATGGGTGTGGGCGTTCGCGTCGACATCGGCACGATCAACCCAGCTGCCTGATCTTCAGGTGCTTGGGCGGCCTTTGCGCGAGTCTGGCGTGAAGGTTTGACAAAGAATTGGTGGGCTGCTGGCCCCTGGCTCCTCGCGGGGCCTTGGGCTGGCAGGCTATCAAAGACCGTAGGCGTGGCGGGCTCAAGCAGTATCGAGTCCACCGCTTAATAAGCCAGCCTACGCAGATGGCGTACCCGCTGTTAAAGGTTTCCTGAAAGTTCGCTTTCGGGGTCTCCTG
>JBEANX010000058.1:0-9187 GCA_041165245.1 Pseudomonadota bacterium | reverse complement strand
TCAGGCAGGGTTGTCGATGTCGATGAAGGTGTGGCTCAGCCCGAAGTGATCGGCCACCGCTTGCGCCAGCGCGGGGGCGCCATGGCGCTCACTGGCGTGGTGGCCGCAGGCGATGAAGGCTACGCCGGTTTCACGAGCGTAGTGGGCTTGGGGCTCGGAAATTTCACCGGTGAGGAACAAATCGGCCCCGGCTGCAATGGCGCCCTCGAAGTAGCCCTGCGCGCCGCCGCTGCACCAGGCCACGCGCTTGATGTCGCGGCCATCGCCGGGCAGCAAGGTCACTGTGCGGCGGGCATCTTGTTGGGCCTGGTCGGCCAGGCTTTGCAGGCTCATGCCAGCGGGCGCTGCGCCAATGAAGCCGAGGTTTTGGTCGCCAAAGCGGGCATCGGCCAGCAGGCCTAAGCGCATGCCCCACTGCGCGTTGTTGCCCAAGGTGCTGTGCGCATCGAGGGGCAGGTGGTAGGCCAGCAGGTTGATGTTGTGCTCGATCAGGCGTCCCAGGCGCTGGCGCATCCAGCCTGTCACGCGGCCATCTTGCCCGCGCCAGAACAAGCCGTGGTGCACGAGGATGGCATCGGCCCCCTCGGCAATGGCCGCATCGATCAGGGCCAGACTGGCCGTCACACCACTGACGATCTTGCCAATGCAGGCCTTGCCCTCGACCTGGAGGCCGTTCGGCCCATAATCCTTGAAGCGCCCTGCGTCCAGCACCTGGTCGATGTGGGCAGTCAACACCTTTTGGTCGATCATTTGGGTCGTCATTTCCAGCTTCCTTGCATGCGCAAAATCTGGCTCATTTTCTCGCAGACCGTCACCGTCTCGGTGGGGGTGGTGTTTGTGGTTTCGACGCTCAAGCCGCAGTGGATCACGGCTTTGAATCAATCGCTGGCAGCGCGCAGTGGCGGCCCTGCCGCAGTGGTGTCTGTGGCGCCGGCGCCTGTCAGGGTGGGTGTGGGCGTTCAAGCGTCCAATGTGGGGTTCAGTGAAGCGGCACGCAAGGCCGCCCCCACCGTGGTCAGTGTGATCACCAGCAAATCACTCAGCCGTCAGCAAGCCCACCGCAATGATCCCTGGTTTCGCTATTTCTTTGGGGATCAGGACGAGAACTCACCCCAATCAGGTGTGGGCTCGGGCGTGATCGTCACCCAAGATGGCTATGTGCTGACCAACAACCATGTGGTCGATCACATGGACGACATCGAGGTCATGCTGACAGACGGGCGCAAAGCCAAGGCCAAAATCATTGGCGCTGACCCTGAATCCGACCTGGCCGTGCTCAAGATCGACCTCGACAAGCTGCCTGCCATCACCTTTGGCAATTCCGACTCCCTTCAGGTGGGCGACGCCGTGCTGGCCATTGGCAACCCCTTTGGTGTGGGTCAGACCGTCACTTCTGGGATCGTCAGCGCACTGGGGCGCAACCAGTTGGGCATCAACACCTTCGAGAACTTCATCCAGACCGATGCGGCCATCAACCCGGGCAACTCGGGTGGTGCTCTGGTCGACGCCAATGGCAACCTGATGGGCATCAACAGTGCGATCTATTCGCGCTCGGGCGGCAACATGGGCATTGGCTTTGCCATCCCTGTGTCCACCGCCCGCCTGGTGATGGACAGCCTGATCCGCGATGGCCAGGTCACCCGCGGTTGGATCGGTGTTGAGCCGCGCGACCTCACCCCCGAGATCGCAGAGACCTTCAACCTCGCGGTCAAAGAGGGCGTGTTGATCACGGGCGTGCTGCACAAAGGCCCAGCGGCCGCAGGCGGCATCAAGCCGGGCGATGTGGTGCTTCAGGTCGCTCAGACCCGCGTGGCCAACACCTCGCAACTGCTCAATGCGGTGGCGGCCCTCAAGCCGGGCGAGCCCGCACGCATTCAGGTGCAGCGAGGCAAGGAGATGCTGGACCTCAGCGTCACGGCGGCTCAGCGGCCGAAAGCGGGCACCGTCAAGTCAGATCCGCAGGACGACGAGCAGTGATGTGGCTCAGCTGAAACCTCGCGCCTGGGTGAGCTCAGGCGCTTGGCTTCAGACGGTTTTGTCAGCCGAAGCACTGGCGTCTGCTGGCTGAACCGCAGGGGCAGAGAGCTGCGCAGCCCAGATGCCGATCTCATACAAGATGCACATGGGGATGGCCAGTGCCAGTTGCGAGACCACATCAGGCGGCGTGACCACCGCGGCGATCACAAAAGCCACCACGATGAAGTACCCACGGAATTCCTTGAGCTTCTCGATGGACACAATGCCCATGCGCGCCAGGATGACCACCACCACCGGCACTTCGAACGACGCACCGAAGGCCAGGAACATGTTCATCACAAAGCTCAGGTAGGACTCGATGTCAGGTGCTGCCGTGATGCTCTTGGGTGCAAATTGCTGGATGAAGATGAAGACCTTCTGGAAGACAAAGAAATAGCAAAAAGCCACGCCGCCGTAAAACAGCAAGGTGCTGGACACCACCAGCGGCAAGACCAGCTTTTTCTCGTGTGAATACAAGCCTGGCGCCACAAAGGCCCACACCTGGTAAAGCACCACAGGCAAGGACACCATGAAGGCCGTGAGCATGGTGATCTTGATGGGCACCATGAAGGGCGAGATCACGCTCGTGGCAATCATGGTCGCACCCTTGGGCAGGGCCGACATCAAAGGCGCTGCCAGCAAGTCATACAGGCCTGCTGGCCCAGGGTAGAGGGCCAGCGCAATGAAGCACACCCCGATGGCGATCACGGCGCGGATCAGCCGGTCACGCAATTCGATCAGGTGCGCCACGAAAGGCTGCTCTGTGCCTTGCAGGTCGTCAGGACGGGGTTCTTGGCTCACAAAAAATCACTCATGTCGGGGGCAGGAACAGCGGGACATCAGCGGTGCGAGCTGTGCGGTGGGGCAGGGCGAAAGCGGGCCACGCGGGCGGCACCCGATTGCACATGGCGTTTGATGCCATTGCGCTGCTTGTACCAGATCGGCGTGGCACCCCGCTTGAGGCGGAAGTTCTTGCGCGGAGGTGCGTACAGGTGGCTGTACGAAGGCGTGTAGTGGTGGCTGTCGCCGGATGTGCTGCCATCCGCTGTGTAGCCGTCGCTCGGGCTCGTGCTCAAGTCACTTTCGATTTGCCCCAGCCCCTCGTTGAGCGACTGGCTCACTTCGCTGGCCGCTGTTTGAAAGCCCGCCTTCATCTTGTTGAGCTCTTCCAACTCGATGGAGCGGTTGACCTCAGCTTGCACTTGCGCCACATAACGCTGCGCTTTGCCCACCAGAGCGCCCACAGTGCGGGCGACCTTGGGCAGGCGCTCAGGCCCGATGACGATGAGTGCCACCGCGCCGATCAGCGCCAGCTTGTCGATGCCAAAGTCGATCACGGTGTCAAGACTTGTTCTTGGCTTCGACGTCGATGGTGTCGGCGTCGGCCTTGGCCGCAGACGTCACCTGGGCAGGGGCTTCAGCCGTGCCGCCGTCCTTCATGCCATCTTTGAAACCCTTGACAGCTGAACCCAGGTCAGAGCCCACGTTCTTGAGTTTCTTGGTGCCAAACACCATCACCACGATCACCAGCACGATCAGCCAGTGCCAAATGCTCAACGATCCCATTCTCAGCTCCTAGATTGGGCCCCGCGAGGCCCCTAACGTACAAGGTTGTTTTCAACACCCCGAGGTGTGCTGCTTCACTACTGCAAGTGCCATGCCGCACACCACCTGGTATTCATGTTGGTTCATTCTGCATACAAAGCGGCCACCTGGGGCTGCCTTGCAATCTTTCACACAGGCTGAGAGGGCCTGTTTCAGTCTTCTGACGCTTCTCGGCCTGCTGCAGGCTTTTGGCTGCGCATCGCAAATTCCACAAGGCCCGACAGGCCCTCACGGCGCGCCAGCTCAGCCACCACTTCCTCGGGGCGCAGGCCCAGGTGCGCCATGGCCACCATCGAATGAAACCACAGATCTGCCATTTCGCCGACCAGGGCCTTGCGTGTGACCTCACTGGCCGCAGCCGCGTGGTCCTTGCCTGCCATGACGGTCTCGACCGCTTCCTCGCCCACCTTCTTGAGCACGGTGTCCGTGCCTTTGTGGAACAGGCGGGCCACATAGCTCTTGTCGGGGTCGCCGCCCTTGCGGGATTCGATCACGTCTGCCACGCGCTGTAGCACGTCAAGGGTACCGGGGGCTTGGGGTGTCTGGCTCATTTCTTGTAGATGCTGTGGGGGTCTTTGAGCACAGGCTCGACGCTGACCCACTGGCCCGCCTCATGGCGCTGGTAAAAACAGCTGTGGCGGCCCGTGTGGCAAGCAATGCCGGGCTCATGGCCGAGTTGCTCAACCTTCATCAGCACCACGTCGTTGTCGCAATCCAGGCGAAGGTCATGCACCTTCTGGGTGTGGCCCGACTCTTCGCCCTTGTGCCAGAGCTTGCGGCGCGAACGGCTGTAATAAACGGCTTCACCGATCTCGGCCGTGCGCTGCAAAGCCTCGCGGTTCATCCACGCAAACATCAGCACATCACCAGTGCTCACTTCCTGGGCAATGACAGGCACAAGGCCATCGGCATCCCAGCGGATTTCGTCCAACCAATTCATGAGCGCAAGTGTACCCGGGGGCTCCTGCCGGCCTTGGGTGACAATCTGCGGATGGCGCATGAGCATCCTCCTGTTTTGACGCAGCCGGCCACCTGTCTGGCCCTGACCATGGGCGACCCCTGCGGCATCGGCCCTGAAATCGTGGCCGCCCAGTGGTTGCAGCCTCGTGCTCCCAAGGCCTTTGTGGTGGGGGATCCTAGCGTGATGTCGCGGGCCATCGAGGCCTTGGCCAAGGTGCGGCCAGAGGCGGCTCGCCTGCGCGTTTTGCACCATCAGGGTGCATTGCCACCATCTGGGAAAATGGACGCATGGCTGGAGCTCTCCGAGCCTGCCACCTCGTCGTCCCACGATGGATCGTTGGCCGTGCCTGTGTGGGCGCCTCCTGATTTGCCCTTTGGCTTGTCAGAGCTTCCATGGGGGCAGGTGGATGCTCGGGCAGGCCAGGCCGCGGCTGTGTGCGTGAGAGCGGCTGCAAACGCGGTGTTGGCTGGTCAGGCTGCCGCCATGGTCACGGCGCCTTTGCACAAAGAGGCGCTGTCCGCGGCCGGCGAGCCCTTCCCTGGGCACACAGAGTTGTTGCAAGCCTTGGCCACGCCCTTGGGGCAGCCTTTGGTGCCGGTCCGCATGATGCTGGCCAACCATGAACTCAAGACGGTGTTGGTGTCCATCCACGTGTCGCTCAGGCAGGCACTTGAGGCGGTCACCTTGGCCAATGTGCTGCAAACCATTGAAATCACCCACCAGAGCCTGGTGAGCATGGGCGTGGCGCATCCGCGCATCGCTGTGGCTGGGCTCAATCCGCATGCAGGGGAGGGGGGGCTGTTCGGCTCAGAGGAGATCGACACCATCGTGCCTGCGATTGCCGCAGCTCGCGCCCAAGGCATTGACGCCACGGGCCCCCATGCGCCTGACACCGTCTTCATGCGTGCCCGCCATGCACCCGATCACCCGGGGGAATTCGACGTGGTGGTGGCGATGTACCACGATCAAGGCTTGATCCCTGTGAAATACCTTGGCGTTGCCCATGGTGTGAATGTCACCTTGGGGCTGCCGCTGGTTCGCACCAGCCCTGACCATGGCACCGCGTTTGATTTGGCTGGCAAAGGCTTGGCAGACCCCTCCAGCATGGCCGAAGCCATGGCCGTGGCGCAACAGTTGGCCGGCTTTTAACTGGCATACCCCCTGCAAGTGAGGGGGCAGGTCAGCCTTGTCAGGCGGCGATTTTGCGCTGCGCGTTCAGCGCGGCCAGTTGTTTGCGGGCTCGCAGCGTGGCACGCTCCAGCAATTGGGCTTGCTCGAAGGCTTTGAAGCGGCCCGACGCACACATCTGAGACAGCGTGCGGGCTGTCAAGGAGATGGTCTGCTTGGAGGGGTGGTGCCCTTGGTTGAACATGAAGAAAGTGCGCGAATCACTCACCCAGGTCAGGCGCACCTTCTTCCATTGGCCCTTGAGCAACATCCGGTAGGCGGCGCCGGCTTGGATGTAATCCACCAGGTTAGGACCTGCCGCAGGGGGCGCGGGCGAGTCCATGGGGATCTCAACATCGACGTTGTTCAGCTCGGGGTCATCGCCGCCTGAAAGGTCAATGTCCAGCCCTTCCTGAGCCTTGGCTTCTTCGGCCACCAGGCTTTCGCTCACCCAGCCAGCGGCCTGGGCTTCTTTGGCCGCCAGGGTTGAGGCCATCGCCAGCGGGGTGGCGCTGGAATCCATGGCGGGCATGGGGTCGTTGGCGGCCTCTTCGCGGGTGGGGACGGCAATCTGCTCGACCTTTTTGAGCCGGTCCTCCAGCATGCGGGTGGTCAACTCATGCGGGGGCTGTGTTTTCAGGGCCTCTGCGTGCAAGGGCAGCAGTTGTGAGAAGAAGTCCTGCTTGGCCTGCGCGGCCCATTGGATCATCTCCATGCCCTCATTGAGGTCCTTCATCAATTGAGGCAACTGCTTGAGGAAGCTCGCTCGCAGGGAAGGGTGGCCTTTGGGTTGCACACTCATCACCAGTGTGTTGGCCGCCAGTTTCATGCGCTTGACCTCCTCGCTCTCGGAGCCATGGCGGGCCACCACCATGACCTGAACCTGTGTCCAGATCTGCGAGAGGAAAGTCTTGACGAATTCGGGGATCTCCAGGTCAGCCAGCTCTTGCTGCACCTTTTGCATGTAGCGTTGCTGCACGCGCAGGTCGGCCTCTCGCCCACTCAGCAGCGCGGCCACCGCAGCGTTGTCTTCTACCTCTTGGACGGTTTGCTGCTCGACGAACTGCTCCAGCTCGGTGAGCTTTTGCTCATACAGCTTGATTTGGTCGAAATCGCCTTCGACGATTTCGCTCACCAGTGCCGTGACCTTATCGATGAACTCGCGCCCCACGCCGTGGTCGAGCTCGTCAAACGAGGTCGACAGCGAAGCCATGCGGTTGATCAGGCGGCGAACCGGGTGCTTGCGTGAGTGAAAGAAGCTCTGGTCCTTCAGGGCCACGCGCAGCACAGGCAATTGCAGGCGGCTGATCTCGCGGCCCATTTGTGGTGGCACGCTTGGGTCGGCCAGAACCTGATCGAACAGCGCCGCCACGATGTCGATCACCATCTGATCCAACTTGGCGCCACCGCTGGCCTCGACCAGCGCATCGCGGTGCTCACGGATGACGTTGATCATCACTGGCGCGCCACCGCCCATTCCCTCTGGCACGCCCTCGGGAGGCAGCCGTGAGGCGCTCCACATGGGTGGGCTCTCCATGCGTGAGAGCGTGTGCAGCTTGCGCATCAGGCCCAACATGCCGCCGTCCGACATTCGGGGTTGTGTGGGCGCGCTGAACTCTTCCTCGCTCAAGCCGTCGGATGACCAGTCCATGCCGAACATCTTGCCCAGCGAGCCGATGGAAAAGCCGCCCTGGTTGATGTGGCCCTGGCTGAAGCCGCCCATGCCCCCGGAATTGCCTCCAGCATGGCTGTGCCCATGGCCTCCAGAATGGCTGCCCATCTGCGCTTGCGGACCAGCACCACCCAGGGAATGCGCTGGGCTGCCTGTCGAGTAACTCGCGTTGCGGCTCACCAGCGGTGCGGCTTGAATGTTGCCCGCCCGGCACTGCTCGAGCATGCTCGTGTAGCCCTCCTTGAGCGGCGCTCCTAAGCACGCACCAAGCGCCTCGACCATCAAGTCGCGCACCTGGGCCGTGTCGTTGGGCAGCAGCATGGCTTTGATCAGCGGTGCGCTCAACACTTGAGGCCGCAAGGGGTTGGCGGCCTCGTCTGCCGCCACATCACGCAGGGTGGCAAACAGGCCCTGCAGTTCTTTGAGCTCGGTGTTGCAGTCGTTGTCGAGCAGCTTGGCCAGCCGTGATGCCGCCACGGTTTGTTCGATTTCGCTGTCCTCGACCAGCCGCAATGAGCCCCAGTCGGTGTCGGCCAATTCTTTGGTGATCTGCTGGCCTTGGTTCAGCTCTTTGGCCACCGCTTCAATGAAGCCCTTGCTGAAGGCTTGGGCAATCTGGGTGCTGCGGCGCTGAAGGTCGAACTGAGCGTTCATGCAGGCCTGCCGCTCGGCGCCAGCCTTCGCCGCCACCGCCTTGTTGCCCAGATGGGCTGCGGCTTTGTCAAGACCCACGGAGACGGCCCCAGCCAGTCGGCTGAGGGCCGATTGAACAATGGGGTCGAGTCGAGGGTCGGTCACGATGGGCTGCCTGTTCAAGATGCCTCATGAGCATCTGTGGTGGTGGACACCTCACTTTGTGTCCACCTCAGCCCTCGCTATCGGCGAACTAACGCCGGAACTGGAGTCATTTTTTCAAACTGTCACGAATCTCACGAAGCAACACAACATCTTCGGGCGTCGCTGCTGGTGCAGGTGCTTCGACGGGTGCTTCCTTTTTCATGCGATTGATCTGTTTGACCATCAGGAAAATGATGAACGCCAAGATCACGAAATTCAAGGCCACCGTCAGGAAGCTGCCGTAGGCAAACACGGCGCCGATCTTCTTGGCGTCAGCCAATGGCAAACCTGCCGGCTGGCTGGCAAGCCCGATGTAGTAGTTGGTGAAGTCCAGCCCGCCGACCACCTTGCCCACCAAGGGCATGATCAGGTCGTTCACCACCGAGTCGACGATCTTGCCAAACGCCCCGCCGATGATCACGCCGATGGCCAAGTCCATCACATTGCCCTTGACGGCAAATTCCTTGAATTCGGTTGCAAAACCCATGTTCTTCACTCCTAACGATGTATGCACTTTGTGGGATGGTCAGTTTGCCTTTTGGGCAAACGCTCCACGGCACTTTGTCACACTTTCGTTCTTGACTGAATTGCCCCATGTGGCAACGGAAACACTTGCAGCGTCCGCTAGAATGCCGGGTTGACCAGATCTATCCATAGTAGTCTTTGCCCCAGACTTAGAGGAACCTCCCCATGAGCAATCAGCCAGTGGATCAAAGCCGTCGGACATGGGTGACCATGGCCTGCGCCGCCGGCGGCGTTGGCGGTGTGGCCACCGTCGTGCCCTTCGTTTCGACCTTCCAGCCTTCCGAGCGTGCACGTGCCGCTGGTGCGGCCGTTGAGGCTGATGTCAGCACGCTCAAGCCAGGCGAAATGATGACCGTGGAATGGCGCGGCAAACCCGTCTGGATCATCAAGCGCACACCTGAGCA
>JBEANX010000057.1:0-4701 GCA_041165245.1 Pseudomonadota bacterium | reverse complement strand
TTCGAGCGGCCGGATTGGGTGAATCAGCACTGGCAGCGCGGCCAGATGCCCAATTCACCTGAGTGCAAGGCCTTGCGCTCGGCGGTGGCGGCCCTGGTCGCTTCCCAGCCTTTGGCGCATTGGGTGAACAAGTTCCGCGATGTGGACGCCTGCGTCACCCCCGTGCTGAGCTTGGCAGAGGCTGAACGGCACGAACTCTTTTCACAGGGCGGCATTCAGCCTTGGTCTGCTGTGGCTTGAGCCTTTGCTGACACTTCTGGCTGGTTTTTACAGGGTGGAAGGATTCCACTCAATTCGCTGGGCTTTGCGTCGATATCCAAGAACGACGCACCAAGCCCATGCAGTTCAAGCCCTGGCTCATCCCCCTCTGGCACTGGTTCGCTGGACGAGACCCACTCGTTCGGCGGCACGTTCTTTTCTGCCTGGGCAGTGCACAGCTTTACCTGGTCAGCATTGGCGTGTTGTGGCACGGCACGCACTTCGGCATCGTGCAAGCGTGGGTTGCTCGCAACCTGAGCTTGGCCATGGCCGGCGTGTGGCTGGTGTTCTTTGTGCTGATCCGCTCTGGGTGGTCCGCCCGCCTGGCCGACCCGCTGATGAGCCTGCCTCATGCCATGTTGTCCATCTTGATCACGGTGTCGGCTTATGGTGTGTTGGGGCCCACTCGCAATGACGTGGTCTTGCTCCTGGGGCAGACGATCGCGGTCTCCATGTTTCGCATCCAGCCCCGCGAAAGCCTCTTCCTGGGCTTTTGGACTGTGGGGGGCTTGTGCCTGACGCAGTGGGCATTGGTTCGGTGGGGCCCCGAGGCTGAAAACGGGGCGTCCATGGCTGCACAGGCGGCCGTCACCTCTGCCACCTTGTTGGCGCTGGCGCTGGTGGCCATGTGGGTCAGCCAGTTGCGCCAGAAGATCGCCCGCGGCGCCCAGAGGCTCAAGGCCACCCTGGACCAGGTGCAGGCCTTGGCCACCACGGACATGCTGACAGGCCTGCTCAACCGGCGTCAGCTCGAAGCGGTCATGTTGGCCGAGTTGCAACTGGCGCGCAGGCAGGGCCATGCCTTGTGCGTGGCCATGGTGGATCTGGATCACTTCAAGCGCATCAATGACCTCTACGGCCACCGCATGGGCGACGAGGTCCTGCGCCGCTTCGCCGCCTTGTTGCAGACCGAGTTGCGCCAAGCCGACCGAGTGGGCCGTTGGGGCGGTGAAGAGTTCGTCATCCTCATGCCTCATGTCGATTTGACCCAAGCTCACATGGCCTTGGAGCGCATCCGCAAACGCCTGGCTGATTTGCCGATGAGCGAGCACGAGCCCTTGCGAGTGACCGTGTCAGGCGGCGTGGCTGCATGGGCCCCCGAATGGACCATGGAGCCTTGGCTGGAGCGGGCCGATCAGGCGCTCTATCAGGCCAAAGCCAAAGGCCGCAACCGGATCGTGGCTGCATGAGTGACATGAACCCCTCACCGAGCACTGAGCGCTCGCCTCACCCACGTGCTCCGGGGGGCTTTGGTGCCGCCATCGCACCCTCGTTGCAATGGTTACTGGGCGCCGATCGTGTCACGCGTCAACGGGTGATCTCGGTCGGTTTGTGCACCGTGGTCTACCTGGCGTGTTGCCTGGCGGCGAATGGAGTGGTGGGCGAGAACTTGGTCAAGCCTTGGTTGCTGCCAGTGCTGCTCTCGGTGGCGGTGCCGGCCAACATCGTGTTTCTGGTGCTGGTCCGCAGGGGCTTGACCTACCGGAGCGACGACCCTGCACTGATGCTGCCGCAGAACGTCCTGGCTTTGCTGTGCATCGCCATGGCCTATGTCGCCTTGCACCCTCAGCAGCGAGGCCTTGTGCTGGGCTTGTTGACCCTGGTGATCGTGTTTGGCATGTACACCCACACACCGCGGCAAGCCCTGGGTGTGGGGGCCGTGGCCATCGTGCTTTTGCTGAGCTTGACCTTGCTGCTCTCCCACCACGACCCGCATTACTACCCCTTGGCCAATGAACTCATGCGATTCGAGTTGCTGGCTGGCACGGTGCCTGTGCTGGTCTATGCCTCCAACCAGCTGGCCAAGTGGCGCCTGCGTTTGAAGGTGCAAAAGCAAGAGCTCACACAGGCCTTGGTGAGGGTTCAAGAACTGGCCACCCGAGACAGCCTGACGGGCCTGTACAACCGGCGCCACATGCAGGAGTTGCTCGATGCCAGCTTGCTGCGCCTGGAGCGCTATGGCGAGCGCTTCTGCGTGGCCCTGATTGATCTGGATCACTTCAAGCGCATCAATGATCAACATGGGCACCGCTGCGGCGACGAGGTGCTGGCCGAGTTCGCCGTGGTGGCCGCCGGTGTGCTGCGTGAGTCGGACGTGGTGGCCCGCTGGGGTGGCGAAGAGTTCATCATGCTCTTCCCCAGTGCCAACCCGGAGCAGGCGCTCATTCCCTTGCGGCGCCTCAAGGAAAGCTTGCATGGGCGCGTGCTCAGCGGGCAGCAGCCCGATTTGCGGCTCACCTTCTCTGCCGGTGTGGCTGTTCACGCGGCCAGCGCCAGTTTGGCGCACACGCTGGAGCGGGCCGACGCGGCGCTCTACCAGGCCAAGGCCGAAGGGCGTGACCGGGTCGTGGTGGCGGCGAGCACCGTCACATCCACGGTGGAGTCAGCACAGCACCACATTGACCGCCAGCCCTCCCAGTGAGGTCTCTTTGTACTGGTGCTTCATGTCGGCGCCTGTTTGCTTCATGGTGGCCATGACCTGATCCAGGCTCACATGGTGTTGGCCATTGCCATGCAAGGCCAGCCGCGCGGCATTGATGGCCTGCACCGCAGCCAGTGCATTGCGCTCAATGCAGGGGATCTGCACCAGCCCGCCGACCGGGTCGCAGGTCAGGCCCAGGTGGTGCTCCATGCCGATCTCGGCAGCGTTCTCGACCTGCTGGGGCGTGCCGCCCCAGGCCGCGCACAAGCCGGCGGCTGCCATGGAACAAGCCACGCCCACCTCGCCTTGGCAACCTACCTCGGCGCCTGAGATGGAAGCGTTTTCCTTGTAGAGCAAACCCACCGCGCCAGCGGTGAGCAGGAAGTCGAGCACCTGCGGGTGGGTGGATGCCTCATCCAGTCCACTCGCCATCAAGCTGTCCACCAGGTGCTTCAACACCGCAGGCACGATGCCTGCCGCACCATTGGTGGGTGCTGTGACCACCCGCCCCCCGCTGGCGTTTTCTTCGTTCACGGCCATGGCCCACAGGTTGACCTGGTCCAGTGCAGCCATCGCATCCATCGCGGCATGCCCCAATGCAGCGCCTTGCGCCTTCAAACGTTGCCAAAGCTGGGGTGCGCGCCGCGACACCTTCAAGCGGCCCGGCAAGTGCGACCCCACAGGGCGACGCAAACCCCGATCGATGCAAGCCTGCATCGCATGCCAGATGTGCAGCAAGCTTTCGTCCATGGCCGCGTTGCTGCGCCAGTGCAGCTCGTTGTGGCGCATCACCTGAGCGATGCTGCATTGGTGTTGTTCGCACAGGGACAGCAACTGGGCCGCGCTGTGAAAGGGCCAGGGCAGGGTACTGGCATCTTTCACCACTTGCTGGGCCTTGTGCGGGTCATCGGCCATCTCGCCGCTCACCACAAAGCCGCCTCCCACCGAGTAATAGGTTCGCGCCAGCAGAGGCTGGCCGTCTGCACTCATGGCGCGGCAGACCATGGCGTTGGGGTGAAAGGGCAGGCTTTGCAGCGGCAGGAATCGAAGGTGTGTGCCAGCTTGCCAAGGTACGCTGCCCAAGCCCATCACTGGCAGGCGCTCTTGGGTGGCCACCTCGCCCAGCCAGCCCTCAATGGCATCGACATCGACTGTGTCCGGCTCGTGCCCCATGAGGCCCAGTACCACGGCCCGGTCGGTGCCATGGCCCACGCCCGTGGCCCCCAGCGAGCCCAGCAGGTCCACCTCGATGTGATGGATGTCGCGCACCGAGGCCAGGGCCAGCGCAAACGAGCGTGCAGCCCGCATGGGCCCGACCGTGTGTGAGCTCGAAGGGCCGATGCCCACCTTGAACAGGTCGAAGACCGAGATCGCCATGACGCACCTCCAAACGGCCTGGGCGCATGGCTGAAGTGTGCGCCGCTGCCCATGACCTTGCCCACCTCGGCGAGACCCGAAGCGCGGAAAAGGTGCGTTTTTTCGTAACGCACCCATGGACATTGGCCATAGATTTGGATAAAAATGTGCAAACAGCACTTTTATTGAAAAGGGCTGCAGACTTCAGATCGCTCGCCACTCACCCCAGGGCCTGGCCAAGGCCCCACACCGCTGAACGGAGAACCTCCCATGAACGCCATCTCACGCCACGCCCGCCGCCACCTGAGCAAAAGCCTCAGCCGCCGCTTGAACCTGATGATCGCGCTGCCCTTGTCGGCTGCAGCCATCGCCACCCTGGTCGCATGCGGTGGTGGTGGGGGCGGCACGGCCTCCTCCAGCAATGGCACGGCTGTGGCCATGAGCACCTACATCACCGATGCCGTGTCTGACGACTACAGCCAGGTCTGGGTGGGCGTTCTCAAGATCACGGCGGTGGACAGCACCGGCGCCGAAGTCACGCTCTTCAGCGCTGACACGCCCCAGGTCTACAACCTCAGCTCGCTCGATTCGGTCGGCCAGTTGATGGCGGCCGCCACCATCCCCTCGGGCACTTACCGTGCCGTGAAGGTCACGCTGGCCGACGA
>JBEANX010000056.1:0-8572 GCA_041165245.1 Pseudomonadota bacterium | reverse complement strand
TGCTCTGACACGTCCGCAGGCCATGGGGCCTTGCCACCCTGGCTGCCACGCAAAGCCATGTGCAGCACGGCGCGTTGCTCGGTGGTGTTGATGCGATCACCACGGGCCATGGCGTCACGCTGCTCGGGCAGCTGGCTCTGGCGGGCCAGTTCGATGAGCTGCTCGAAGATGGCCGGCGTGATGCGTTGGCGGCTGTAGTCCAGCGTGAGGCCAGCGGCTTGAGCCGTCATCTGCGCGGGGCGCTGGCTGTTTTGCAGCAGCTCGCGCAGGTGGGGTGTGCCTTGTGCGGCGGCCTGGCTCAGGGCTTGCCAGGCGGGCAACTGGGCCGGGCGGGGGCGCGATGTGCCCAAGGCATTGGAGGTGTCGTTCACAAGGGCCTCTTCGAGTGGGGCGCCTCGGTGGACGCCGGAGGTGACTTCAGGGGAGTGCTTGCTGGGGCAACTTCAAGCTTTGCCGGCAGACTGCGCGGCATGCGCCGCCAGTTTGTCCGTGGCACTGCGCGCCAGCTCGGTGATGCGATCCCAGCGGCCCGCTTCGATGTCGGCCAATGGTGTGAGCCACGAGCCGCCCACCATGGCCACATTGCGCTCGGCCAGCAGGCTCAGGAAGTTTTCTTCGCTCACCCCGCCGGTGGGGCAAAAGCGCACATCGCCCATGGGCGAGGCCAGGGCCCGCAGCATCTGGATGCCGCCGGCTTGTGCCGCAGGGAAGAGCTTGAGCAGCCTGAAGCCTTCGTCACGCGCGGCCATGACTTCACCCGGCGTCATCACACCGGGCACAAAGGGCAGGCCGGCGGCTTTCACGGCGGCCAGCAGCGCGGGCGTGTGGCCCGGCGAGAGCCCAAAGCTCGCACCTGCGTCGATCACACGTTGCACATCGGCGGCCTGCAACAAGGTGCCAGCGCCCAGCACCATCTCGGGCACTTCCTTGGCCACGGCTTCGATGGCCGCCAGGGCGCAGGGGTGGCGCAAGGTGATCTCGATCACGTCCACGCCACCAGCCAGCAGGGCGCGGGCCAGGGGCACGGCCTGCTTGGCATCGGTCAAGGCGACCACTGGCACGACCTTGGAATGAAAGGCAGGCAAAGCAACCATGGAGGAAGCGGCAGAAGCGGTGCTCATGAAAATCCTTTGGTCAACACGTTTGCAGGGCTCAGCCCAACAGGGGGCTGGCGCCTGATTCGGCGGTGGAGGCAGCATTGCGGAACAGGCCAAACAGCTCGCGGCCTGTGCCTGCGTGGTGGTGGCTGATGTCGGGGTGGGTGATCTCACGGGCCATGAAGGTGGCCTCGTCGACCTCGACACGCAACTCGCCCGTCAGGCCGTCGAGCACGACCCAATCGCCGTTTTGTACGCGGGCAATCGGGCCGCCGTCGAGCGCCTCGGGGCTCACGTGGATGGCCGCAGGCACCTTGCCCGAAGCGCCTGACATGCGCCCGTCGGTGACCAGCGCCACCTTGAAGCCTTGGTCTTGCAAGATGCCCAGCACGGGCGTGAGCTTGTGCAGCTCAGGCATGCCATTGGCGCGTGGGCCCTGGTGGGTGAGCACGGCCACGAAATCGCGGTTGAGCTGGTGGGCTTCGAACAGGTCCAGCAGCTCCTGCTGGTCATGCAGCACGATGGCCTGGGCGCGCACCACGCGGTGCTCAGGCTTGACGGCCGACACCTTGATGACCGAGCGCCCCAGGTTGCCACGCAGCACCTTGAGGCCGCCGTCGGCACTGAAGGGCTCAGACGCGGGGCGCAGCACGGTGAGGTCACCACTCTGCGCAGGCGCATCGCGCCAGACCAGCTGGCCGTCTTGCAGCCAGGGCTCTTGCGTGTAGTGGCTCAGGCCTTGGCCGGCCACGGTTTTGACATCGCCATGCAGCAAGCCCGCGCCAAGCAGTTCGCGCATCAGAAAGCCCATGCCGCCTGCCGCCTGGAAGTGGTTCACGTCGGCCGAGCCATTGGGGTAGATGCGGGCCAGCGAAGGCACGATGGCCGACAGCTCGGAGAAATCATCCCAATCGATGAGGATGCCCGCTGCACGCGCCATGGCCACGAGGTGGATGGTGTGGTTGGTCGAGCCCCCCGTGGACAGCAGGCCCACGATGCCGTTGACCACCGCACGCTCATCGACGATGTGGCCAATGGGCGTGGGCTCTTTGCCCTCGGTGCTGATCTCCAAAGCGCGCTGGGTGGCGCGCACCGTCAGGGCCTCGCGCAAGGGCGTGCCGGGGTTGACGAAGGACGAACCGGGCAAGTGCAGGCCCATGATCTCCATCAGCATTTGGTTGGAGTTGGCCGTGCCGTAGAAGGTGCAGGTGCCGGCACCATGGTAGGCCTGCGATTCAGCCTCCAGCAGCGCGGCGCGGTCGACCAGGCCTTGTGCGTATTGCTGGCGCACTTGCGATTTTTTGTCGTTGCTCAGGCCCGAGGTCATGGGGCCTGCAGGCACGAAGACCGAGCCCAGGTGCCCAAAGCGTAGCGCGCCCATCAAGAGGCCGGGCACGATCTTGTCGCACACGCCCAGGTAGATCGCCGCATCGAACACCTTGTGCGAGAGCGCCACGGCCGTGGCCAGGGCGATCACATCGCGCGAGAACAGCGAGAGCTCCATGCCCTCGGCGCCTTGCGTGACGCCATCGCACATGGCGGGCACGCCACCGGCCACCTGGGCCACGCCGCCGTGAGCGCGTGCGGCCTGCTTGATCAGCTCGGGGTAGGCTGCATAGGGCTGGTGGGCCGACAGCATGTCGTTGTAAGCCGTGACGATGCCGATGTTGGGCTGCTTGGCCTCTCGGATGATGAGCTTGTCAGACGCCGGCGAGGCCGCAAAAGCGTGGGCCATGTTGGCGCAGCCCATGCCTTTGCGCTGGGTGCCGGCCTTGCGGGCCTGGTCGATCAAGGCCAGGTAGGCCTGGCGCGTGGGCGCGCTGCGCTGGCGGATGCGTTCGGTGACCTGTTCGACGACCGGGTGCAGAGGGGTGGGTGCGGGCATGTGTGTGCTCTCGGGTTCGGTCTGGGCTGGTTCAGTCGGCCATCCACACCGACACATTCTGTGCGGGGCGGTGCAGCACCAGCGACACAGGCCGGTTGGTGCTGGCTTGGGCGCGTGCCAGTTCGTACACCTGGCGCTTGGCCGCGCCTTGCAATTGCAGCGCCACGTGGCGTGCCGATTGCAGCGCGCCCAGCGACAGGCTCAGGCGGTCATGCGGCGCATGGGGCGGGCGAATGGCGGCGCACAGCGATGCGTTGCTGGGCGCGATGGCCTGGGCCAGGCCTTGCGCTTGCGAGAAGAGGGAAGCCGTGTGGCCGTCCATGCCCATGCCCAGCACGACCACGTCGGCAGGCCACAGGGGGCGCAGGGCAGCGTCGACCGCATCGGCCCAGGCTTGCAGCGTGGGCGCACGATCGGCCCATGCCGCAGGTGCAGCCAGGGCGGTGTAGCTCGATGGAATCCAGTGAATGAAGCGTGCGGCAGAAGCGGGCCCTTGCAGCAAGTGTTGCAGTACCAGCGCCGTGTTGCTGTCGGGGTGGCCCACGGGCACGCAGCGTTCATCCACCAGGGTGATGCTGACCTTGGCCCATTCCAAGGCCTGTGCAGACAGAGCCTTGAACAGCGGGATGGGCGATTTGCCACCCGACACGCACAGCAGCGCTTGGCCGCGTTGCGCAATGGCCTGGCTCAAGCTCTGGGCGATGTCTTGCGCCAGGGCTTGCGACGCAGCGGCATCGGTGGGCAGGTGGTGTTCGTCCAGCATGGGGGTGGGGGTGCTCATGTCCATGGGGTGCCTGTGTGCTGTGTATCTTGCATCGAACTTGCGATGTGATCTGTGGGGTGTCGCTCAGGCCTCTTCGGCCCAGCTCATGCCAAAGCGGGCGGTCAGGGCCGACGAGGCCGCAGGGCCCCAGCTGCCAGCGGTGTAGGGGCGGGGGGCTTCACGCAACTCGGCCCAGCCGTGCAGGATGGGTTCGGCCCAGGTCCAGGCGGCTTCCAGTTCGTCGTGGCGCATGAAGTGGGTCAGGCGGCCACGGATCACATCAACCAGCAAGCGCTCATAGGCTTCGGCGCGGCGCTCGGTGAAGGCAGTGTGCAGGTCGAGGTCGAGGCTCACGGGGCGGCGGCGCATGCCACTGCCGGGCTCTTTGGCCATGATCTGCAGTTGCACCGATTCTTCGGGCTGCAACTTGATGACCAGGCGGTTGCTGACCTGCCCATGCTGATCTGGGAAGATCGAGAAAGGCTGGTTGGCAAACTCGATGACGATCTCAGACTGCCGATCGGCCATGCGCTTGCCCGTGCGCAGGAAGAAGGGCACATTGGCCCAGCGCCAGTTGTCGATGTGGGCGCACAGGGCCACGAAGGTTTCGGTTTGGCTGCTGACGGGCACATTGGCCTCTTGCAGGTAGCCGGGCACCGATTCGCCACCCACCGAGCCGGCCGTGTACTGGCCGCGCACCACGTCGCGCTGGATGTTGGCCATCGTCATGGGGCGCAGCGATTTGAGCACCTTGAGCTTTTCATCGCGGATGGCGTCGGGCGCCAAGGACACGGGCGGCTCCATGGCCACGATGCACAGCAGTTGCAGCAGGTGGTTTTGCACCATGTCGCGCAGGGCGCCGGTGCCGTCGTAAAAGCCGGCGCGGCTGCCCACGCCCACCGCTTCGGCCACCGTGATCTGCACGCTGCGGATGTTCGGGGCGCGCCACAGGGGCTCGAAGATGGTGTTGCCAAAGCGAAGCACCATCAGGTTCTGCACCGTCTCCTTGCCCAGGTAGTGGTCGATGCGGTAGATCTGCGATTCGGCAAAGTAGCGGCCCACCTGCTGGTTGATGGCGCGGGCCGAGGCCAGGTCATGGCCCAAGGGCTTTTCCAGCACCACGCGGGCATGTTCGTCCACCAGGCCGCAGCCTGAGAGGTGCTCGCAGATGCAGGCAAACAGCGCGGGCGCGGTGGCCAGGTAGAACACACGCTCGCTGCCAGGGCGGGTGGTGGCGGCCAGGCGGGTGTAGTCAGCGGCCTGGCTGGCATCCAAGGTGACGTAATCGAACAAGGCCACGAAGCGATCCCAGCAGGCCGGGGCCAGGGCTTCGTCGTCGATGAACTGGCGCGAATCGTTCAGCATCTGGCGCACGTAGTCGTCGCGGCTGATGGCTTGGCGGCCCACGGCATAGATGCGGGTGTCGGCCGGCAGGCGGTCGTGCACAAAGGCCATGTACAGCGCGGGCAGCAGCTTGCGGACAGACAGATCACCCGTTGCGCCGAAGATCAGCAAGTCCAGGGGCAAGGTGGAAGGCGCGGCGGCGGGGGCTTGGTTCTGCACGGTGTCTGCCTCTTTCAAGTCGGAGAGCGGGGGCGTTCAAAAGCGCCTTTCTTGTTCTCTTGAATGTGTAATCAAGGTACAAAAGAAAGTGTAATGTAATTACAAAAACTGAACAACAGATTTCAATCCCGAAAGGCCGCTTTCAGCGGTGATCGGGTTTCTCAAACAACAGCCATGGCCCAGTGAACAGGCTTCATGGCAGAGGGTTCAGGCAGCGAGAGGTGCTGCAAGGGTCAGGCGGCGAGCTTGAGAAACAGCTCGCTGTCGGGGGCGAAGTTCGCGTACAGCGGCATCAAGGCACCACCGATGGCGCGGGCGTCCGAGCCAATGGTGCCGGGGATCACCTCGGGCTGGTAAATGCCATCCCAGGGGTAGTGGGGCAGGGCCTGGCGCACGGCCTCGACCAGTTGCTGGTGCAGGCCGCGGCAGAAGGAGCCGTCGATGATCACGCCCTGCAGGTCCAGCATGCTGGCGCTGGCGTTCACCGCCATGGCGATGCCCAGGGCGGTCTGCTCGACCCAGGCCTGGCTGTGGGTGGCCCAGGGCGCTTGCAGGGCGCGTTCATCGTAGGCGGCGCGAGCGTCCAGCCCATGGGCTTGAAAGCGCTCTTCGAGGTTTTGCAGCGAGGCGGTGTTGAGCAGTTGCGCGGGCTGGGTCTGCTTGGTGGCCAGCGCCAGGGGCAAGGAGCCAATGGCCCCGGCATTGCCGCGGTGGCCCATCTGCAGGCGCCCGTCGATGACCAGGCCGCCGCCGATGAAGGTGTCCACAAACACGTAGAGAAAGCTGGGCACGTCGCGGCCACATCCGGCCACCAGTTCAGCCACGCAAGCGGCCGAGGTGTCCTTGACGAAGTGCACAGGCAGGGGCGTGACGCGCTGCATCTGCGCCGCGATGTCAAGCGCAGCCCAACGCTGGGCCTGGTCTTCGGGCATGCCGAGCAAGGTCTGCCAGCCGCCCAGGAAAAATGGCGAGGCCACGCCCACGCCTTGCAGACGCGGGGCCAGGTGCTCCCCGATTTCGAGCAGATCCAGCTGGAGCGTTTCGACCAGGCGGGCCACCTCGACAAACAGCTGCTCGGGGTGGGGCCAGGTGTAGCTCAGCGAATGGCGTTGGCGCACCGTGCCGGTGAAGTCAACCAGCAAGGCATCGAGGCTGCGGCGGCCCACTTTCACGCCCACGGCAAAGGCGCCATCGGGGTTCAAGGCAATGGGCACCGAAGGCTGGCCCACGCGACCGTCTCTCACAGGCGGCAGCTTGATGACGAGGTCTTCAGCGGCGAGGCGGTCGATGATGAGCGAGACGGCCTGCGCGCTCAAATGCGTGATGCGGGCCAGCTCGGCCTTGGGCAGGGGCCCATGCAGGCGGATGGTTTGCAGCACCACGCGCTCGTTGTACTGGCGCACACCGCCCTGGTTGGAACCACGCGGGCGCAGGCCCGTCGAGCGGGTGGCTGGCGCTTGTGAAGCGTTGGACAGGGCGGAGTTGCTGCGCATGGTCAAAGGTGGCAAATGCTTTGGCTGGGGCGTTGACGTGGCATCACGGGTGCAAGGTCAGGCGCGCAGGGCCTCACCGATCACACCTTTTTTGAGCAAGACATTGCCGTACGGCTGCGGGTCGCCCGTGAGCACGATGGCGAAAGCCTTGCGCGTGCGCTCATAGAAAGCGAAACGCTCGATGCTTTCGGTGTGCTCGGGCTCCAGCAGGCCGCGCGTGCGCAGCATGCCCTGGATGTCACGTTGAAGGCCTGAATGGTAGCCCTCGGGCGTGTGGCAGACCTTCATGAAACCCACAGGTTTTTCCGCCGGGGTGCCCAGGGGCAGCAGCGACAAGATGGCGTCGGTCATGCGCAGCACGGTCGAGCAGGGCATGCGGATCAGGGGCTTGGCGGTGGCGCCTTCACGTGCCAGGGTGGCGGCGGTGAAGTTGGCGTCGGCCACGATGATCTCGTCGCCATGGCCCATTTCGGCCAGCACCTTGAGCAGATCAGGCGTGATCAGTGGGTCGATGCCTTTCAGCACAGGGCCTCCCGGGGCAGTTGTTCAGGCGTCATGGCGCCGGTCATCACGGCCACGGTGTCAGACATGCTGACCATCTTGGGGTTCAGGATGGTGGCGCGCTTGCCCAGGCGTTGCACGTGGATGCGGTCAGCGATCTCGAACACATGCGGCATGTTGTGGCTGATCAGGATCACGGGCAGGCCCTTGTCACGCACGCGTCGAATGAGCTCCAGCACCATGTTGCCTTCTTTGACGCCCAGGGCGGCGGTGGGCTCGTCCATGATCACCACGTGCTGTGCAAAGGCGGCCGCACGGGCCACGGCCACGCATTGGCGTTGGCCGCCCGAGAGCGTCTCCACCGCTTGCGTCATCGAGCGGATGCCGACCTTGAGGTCGTTCATGCGCTCGATGGCTTGCTCCAGCATCAGCTTCTTGTCGATGATGCGCAGCAGCCGGTTGATGGCGCCGGGCTTGAAGAGCTCACGGCCCAGAAACAGGTTCTCGGCGATGGTCATGGCGGGGGCCACGGCCAGGTCCTGGTAGACCGTCTCGATGCCATGGCGGCGCGCGTCGATGGGGCTCTTCATGTGGATGGGCTGGCCATTCATGAGGATCTCGCCTTCGTCAGGCACCAGGGCGCCCGACAAGGCCTTGATCAGCGAAGACTTGCCCGCGCCGTTGTCACCAATCACTGCGAGGATCTCGCCGGCGCGCAGTTCGAAATCAACGCCATCGAGCGCAGTGACCTGGCCGTACTTTTTGACCAAGCCTTTGGCCTGCATCACGATGGGGTGGGAAGAGGTGGGTGCCACGGAGTGCATGGTGTTTCCTTCAATGTCCTGTTGCGGCGCAGCGATCACGCACGCTTGTGCGAGAGCTGATCGGCGGCCACGGCCAGGATCACCAAGATGCCGGTGATCAAAATCTGGTAGACCGAAGACACGCCCATCAGCGTCAAGCCATTGCGGAACACGCCCACGATCATGGCGCCAATGAAGGTGCCCAAGATGGTGCCGCGCCCGCCAAAGAGGCTGGTGCCGCCCAGCACCACGGCGGTGATGGAATCGAGGTTCTCGGTCTGACCGGCTTGTGGGTCACCCACGCCGGTTCGGGCCACCGAGAGCATGGCGGCCAGGCCATAAAAAGCACCAGCCAGGCCATAGACCACCAGCAGCACGCGCTCGGTGGGGATGCCCGTCAAGCGAGCGGCTTCGCGGTTGTTGCCCACGGCATAGAGGTGGCGGCCGGGTGCGGTGTTGCTCAGGCC
>JBEANX010000055.1:0-3025 GCA_041165245.1 Pseudomonadota bacterium | reverse complement strand
CGCTGGCGGTGCAGCTCGCGCAGCTTGGTGGTGACCTGGCGGCGCTCTTCCTGCCAGTTCAGCACGGGCAGGGCTTCGGTGGCCAGGGTTTCGCGCTCGGCCAGCTTGAGCTGGTATTGCTGGAAGAGGTTGACGCGTGACTCGAGCTCTGCGCGTTGGGCCTTGCCGTGCGAGAGCTCGCGCTCGGCGGCTTCCACCTCTTGCAGCAGCTGCTTCTGGTGGGTGCGGGCCTCTTCGTAGCGGTCCAGCACTTCCTGGTCACCGAACACGTCAAAGACCAGGCGCAGCAATTCTTTGGGGCTGTACTCGCACAGGCGGTCGGTCTGGCCTTGCTCCAGCGCCAGCACGCGGGCAATGGCGCGGGAGAGGCCAGCGCCCTCCAGGCGGCGGCGCCAGTTGTCCACGCCCATCCAGTCCTTGTCGTGCTTCTCGATCATGGTCTCAATGGAGACATCGCCTTCAAGCATGACGTAGCGGCGCACCCAGTCACCGCCATTGCGGTCGATGCGGCAGGCCAGGGTGACGGTGTCTGCATACAGCAGGCATCGGGCAAAGGGGCGGTTGGAGGCCTGGCGGGTGCGGGGGCGGTTGTCGACCGTGGCGCGCAGCCAGGCGCTGTCGGCGTTGGCGTGCCGGGCGTAGGTCTTGTAGTTGCGCCCGCCCGAGCAGTCCAGGCCCAGCAGGGTGCGCATGGCGTCCAGCAGGGTGGTCTTGCCCGAGCCATTGGGGCCCGCCACGGTGACGATGGCGCCGTCCAGCGGCAGGGTCAGGCGCTGGCAGTAGTCCCAGTGCAGCAGTTCGAGGCTTTGCAGGTGAAACATGCGGGTCAGTCAGCGTGGGGTTCTTCTGGGGGCGCCTTGGTGGCGGCACTCATGGGCGTTTCAGCGTCCTGTGGAGCGGTCTCGTCCACCGTGTCGTCAGCGGCAGCTCGCACGGCGTCGTACTCGTCGTCATCCGTCACCTTGGGCAACTGGGGGGCCAGGTTGCGCGCGCTGTTGAGCACGTCGGCCAGGGCGCCTTGCAGAATGCGCGGGGCCAAGGCGTCGTAGTCGAGCAGCAGGTCGAGCAGGGGCCCCTCAAAAATGTCTTCGCCCTTGCGCGTGATGAAGCCGTGGGTCTCCAGGCGCTTGAGGTTGGTGTCCAGGCGGGTCTTCTTGCCCAGCTGCACACCGAAGTCGGCCAGCAGGGCGCGGTAAGGCACCATGGCGCTCACGCTGGCCGCCGTGGGGATGGGCTGTTGGCTGGGGAACATCTCGTTGGTGCCGGTGGCTTGCGGGTTGTTGGCGCGGGCGGCTTGGCGTTCGCGCTTGGGCAGCACGATCAGGGACCACAGCACCACCAGCAGCGAGACCGCATCGCGCGGCAGGTCGATGTTGTTGTGGCTGTTCAGGCCGGCCTCGCCAAACACGGCGCTCTCGGCGGGGCGCAGCAGGGCCACGGCCACGTGGTCGGCATAGAGGTTGTCAACCAGCTTGAGGCCGACTTGGCCCAATCGCTCTTGCGTGGCCTGCCACAGCTCGGTGTCGATCAGGGCGCGCTTGACCTTGGGGTGCTGGCGGGGCAGCCAGCGCCTGGCCAGCAGTTCGGCAGCCAGCAGGGCTGCATCGTCCAGGGAATGGCTCATGGGGTCAGGTCTTCGAGGTCGGCTGAGTGGGCTCAGGCAAAGGCACGATCAGGCCTTGGCTGATGAGGGCGACTTCGCGGTCGTCCACGGCTTCATGTTCGGTGGCAAAGCGCAGTTCCCAGGGTTGGCGGGCCAAGTCGCCCGTCTGGCCCTTGAGGGTCTGGGCCTGCGCGTCGCCCAGCAGGGGCAGCAGCTGCAGGCGGTAGGCGGCCTGTGCAAAGCGCCCGCCCAGCACGGCTTCGCGCAGGGGGTGGCCGGGCTCGGGTTCTGGCTCGCCGTCAAGCGCAGGGGCGGGGGGCGGCATGGCTTGCCATTTGGACAGCAGGTCGATCAGGCCGCCCAGCTCGGCAGGCAGGCTCATCACATCGAGGGTGCCGGTGGCGGCATCCGATGCCGGCGGCAGGCCGGTGCTGCGCTGTGGGTCAGGGCGGTCTCGTTCAAACTCGCCCTCGGCCACGTCGACCAGGTCGTGCTGGCTGACAAACACCGGGCGCACGGGCATGCTCAAGGCCTCGCCCAGCAGGGTGTCCAGGCTCTGGTGCGTACTTTGGTAATTTTGCAGCCACAGGCGAACATCAGACGTCGTCAGGCCGGTGCTGCCCAGGGTCACGCGTTGGCGGTCGGCTTGCTGCAGGGCACGTGTGAACTGGCTGGCCATCGACAAGAGGCGTGCCTGGTCTTGGCCCAGGGAGCGTGCAGAGCGCTCCAGGCGCGGGTCTTCGTGCTCGGCGCGGATCAGGGCGGTGAGGGCCTGGCCGGCGCGGTCCACCAGGGTCAAGGCGCGGTCAAAGCGGGGTTGGGCCAGGCGCAGGCGTGATTCCGAGCCGCTGGCAATGGCCTCGGCAAAGTCGTCGTGCATGCGGGCCAACTGGGCGTGCAGGTGCTGCAGCTGCGCGGCGTCGACCAGGCCGAGTTGCTGGGCGCCGGCCACTTGCGCGAGCAGGGCGCCCATTTCGTCGTCTTCTGATGGGGCGTTGTTCAACGAGGCCAGCAGGCCTTGCACCTGCTGAGCCAGGGGCGTGAGGCGGTAGTCCTGGGCGGTGGCGTCCCACAGCAGCAGGTTGAGGTCACGCAGGCGCTTGAGCACGGCCTCCAAAGGTTCGGGCAGCACTTCGTGGAAGAGGTGCTGCAGGTCGTCGCGGCTCAGGCGGCCTTGGGGCTGGCTGCACAGGTTCAGGAAGCACCACAGGCGCAGTTGCACCAAGGCTTGGCCGCCACTGAAAAGGCCGCGCAAGGCGTCGATCACATCGAGGCGTTGGCCCAAGGCCCAGGCCACAGGGTGGCCGGGGGCTGCGTCTGGGTCGCGAAAGTAGGCGCTGAACGAAGCGTCTGTGCTCGATTCAGCGTCGCCCGCTTCAGGTGCGCTGGGGTGGGTGTCTGGCGTGAGGCCCTCTTTCATGG
>JBEANX010000054.1:0-2701 GCA_041165245.1 Pseudomonadota bacterium | reverse complement strand
GCTGGTGCTGGTCTATGTGCTGATCGGCGGCATGCTGGCCGTGGCCTGGACGGACTTCATCCAGATGATTGTGCTGGTGGTGGGGCTTTCGCTGATCGCCGTGATGGCCGGGCATGAGGCCGGTGGCGCCGACAAGGTGTTGGCACTGGCACATGAGCAGAACTGGTTCCACATTTGGCCGGAGAACACCTCGGCCGGATGGATCGCTTTTGTGGCAGCGGCCATCACCATGATGCTGGGCTCCATCCCCCAGCAGGATGTGTTTCAGCGGGTGATGTCGGCCAAGGATGCCGACACGGCCCAGCGCGGCGCCATCATCGGGGGCTTAAGCTACCTGGCCTTTGCCTTTGTGCCCATGTTCATCGTGGCTTCAGCCCTGATCATCATGCCCGCAGAAACCAAGGAACTGTTGGCCAATGACCCGCAAAAGGTGCTGCCCACCCTCATCTTGAGCAAGATGCCCTTGGTGGCCCAGATCTTCTTTTTTGGCGCGCTGGTGTCGGCCATCAAATCGACCTCGTCGGCCACGTTGCTGGCGCCCTCCACCAGCTTTGTCGAGAACATCCTCAAAAACTTGTTGCCCCGCATGACCGACAAGCAAGAGCTGCTCTACATGCGCATCACCATCTTCGTGTTCACTGGCCTGGTGATGACCTACGCCATCGTGATGAAGGGCACGCCCATTTATGACATGGTCTCGGCCGCTTATCAGGTGCCGCTGGTGGGCGCCTTTGTGCCCTTGACGTTCGGTCTTTACTGGAAGCGGGCCACCACCCAGGGCGCGGTGTTGTCCATCTTCCTGGGCATTGGCACCTTGGTTCTGTTCATGTTCAACAAGACCTTGGGTGATGCCTTCCCCGGCCAACTGGCTGGCCTGCTCATGGCACTGCTGGGCATGCTGTTGGGCTCTTTGGGCCCCCAACTGCTGGCGGACCACAAGGGCCATGTGAAGCACATGGTTTGATTTGGCCGGTTGAAATCCCAGGGTTCGCCCTGATGTGCCTTCCTCCGCCGCGTAAAATGCCGGCAGTTTTCTGTTGTTCCCGCCCACCTGAGGCTTGCCATGCCCATTTACGCCTACCGTTGCGAAGCCTGCGGCCACGCCAAAGACGTGCTGCAAAAGATGTCTGACCCTGTGCTGACCACCTGCCCCTCTTGCGGCGCAGAAGCCTTCAAGAAGCAGGTGACGGCGGCTGGCTTTCAGCTCAAAGGCTCAGGCTGGTACGTGACCGACTTCCGCGGCGGCTCGGGTGGCGCCAGTGCACCGGCTGCCGCGGCGGCTGGCACTGCAGGCGTGGCTGGAGCAAGCACAGCCCCCGCTGAGGCCAGCCCTGCGCCATCGTCAACGGGCGAATCTTCGGGCGGATCCTCTGGCGGTGATTCGGGTGGCAGCACCTCTGCAGCAGGGTCTTGCGGCGGCCCCTGCGCCTGCCACTGATCGCACAGCGCTATTCCCCCTCCCCTGTCCAACCGCAGACCACACATCTTGAAAAAATACCTCCTCACAGGCTTGCTGGTTTGGTTGCCACTGGCCGTCACCATTTGGGTGCTCAGCAGCGTGGTCGGCGTGCTCGACGGGGTGTTCACCTCGGTGTTGATTGCTGCCAAGACGGTGTTACCGGCTTCGGCACACGCCACGCTTGATGGCTGGCGCGACACCAAGGGCCTGAGCGTTGTGGTGATGCTGAGCGCCCTTTTGCTCACCGGTGCGGCTGTGAGCAACATCGCTGGTCAGTGGATCCTGAATCAGTCCACCCGCCTGTTCTCGAACATCCCCATCGTCAAGAGCATCTACACCTCGGTCAAGCAGGTGTCTGACACGCTGTTCTCGAGCAGCGGCCAGGCTTTTCGCCAAGCGGTGCTGGTGCAATACCCACGCGCCGGCAGTTACACGATTGCCTTTGTGACGGGCAAGCCCAGCGGTGAAGTGGCAGATGCCTTCGAGCAAGAGATGCTCACCGTGTATGTGCCCACCACGCCCAACCCCACCTCGGGCTTCATGCTGATGGTGCCCAAGGCCGACGTGGTCGAGTTGCACATGTCGGTCGACGAGGCCCTGAAGTACGTGATTTCCATGGGTGTCGTGGCCCCACCGCCCCACCCGCATGGCGCTCATTTGCCGCCTGCAGGCCCTGGCGTCACCGCCACGACCCAATCCTGAACGACAATCAAGGGTTTGGAGCCAGGCCACGCGGGCCCCTCTGACCCTCATTCCCCCGGAGAGAACAACAATGCGCACCACTTACTGTGGTCTGGTCAGCGAAGCGCTGATGGGCCAGACCGTGACGCTGATGGGCTGGGCCCACCGTCGCCGCGACCATGGCGGCGTGATCTTCATCGACCTGCGCGACCGTGAGGGTCTGGTGCAGGTGGTGTTCGACCCTGACCGTGCCGACTCCTTCAAGGTGGCCGAAGACGTCCGCAACGAGTTCTGCCTGAAGGTCACCGGCGTGGTTCGCGCCCGCCCTGCTGGCACCGAAAACGCCGGCATGACCAGCGGCAAGATCGAAGTGCTGGGCCACACCCTGGAAGTGCTGAACGCATCGGTCACGCCCCCATTCCAGATCGACGACGACAACCTGTCGGAAACGACCCGCCTCACGCACCGCGTGCTGGACTTGCGTCGCCCGTACATGCAGAAGAACCTGATGCTGCGCTACCGCGTGGCCATGGAAGCTCGCAAGTTCCTGGACGAGAACGG
>JBEANX010000053.1:0-3872 GCA_041165245.1 Pseudomonadota bacterium | reverse complement strand
CCATAGGCCAGGCCCGAGACCTTCACTGGCTGGTCAAAGCCGCCCACGGTCTGGTCGCTGTCCACAACCGACGCATCGCGCTTGAACACGCGGCCCAGCTCAAAGATGCGCACCCGGTCGGCCTTGCGGGCCAGGTTGGTGCGCAGCACTTCGACCAGGCTGCCGATCAGCGTGGAGCGCATCACGGCCAGCGGGCTGGCAATGGGGTTGAGCACGCGGATGGGCTGGGCGTTGCCGGCAAAGTCGGCCTCCCACTTTTCTTCCACGAAGCTGAAGTTGATGGTTTCCTGGTAACCGCGGGCGGCCACAGCGCGGCGCACGGCATACAGGCTGCGCTGAGCCTCTGGGCGAACTTCGGCCGTCACAGGGGCCTTGGGCGCGCGCTTGGGCAGCTTGTCAAAGCCGATCACGCGCACCACTTCTTCGATCAGGTCTTCCTCGATCTGCAGGTCAAAGCGCCAGCTGGGGGGCGTGACCGTCAGGTGGGTGTCGCCGTCCACCTCAGCCGTGGTGAAGGCCAGGCCCAGGCGCTCAAACACGGTCTGGCATTCAGCCAGGCTCACCGGCATGCCGATGACACGTTGGGCACGCGACAGGCGCAGCGTCACGGGCGTGCGCTCGGGCTGCTTGACGATTTGGTCGTCCAGCGGGCCGGCCTGGCCGCCGCAAACATCCAGGATCAGGCGTGTGATGCGCTCGATGTATTGCGCGGTGGGCGCAGGGTCCACGCCGCGCTCATAGCGGTGCGAGGCGTCTGTCGAGAAGTTGTAGCGACGGGCACGGCCGGCAATGGACTTGGGCCACCAGAAGGCAGCTTCCAGGTAAACGTTGGAGGTGTCGTCACCCACCGAGGTGGCATCGCCACCCATGATGCCGGCCAGTGATTCGAGTTGTTGCACATCGGCAATCACGCCCACCTGCTCGTCCACGGTGATGGTGTTGCCATTGAGCAGCTTGAGCTGCTCGCCCTTGGCGCCCCAACGCACCGTCAGGCCGCCATGGATCTTGTCCAGATCAAACACGTGCGAAGGCTGGCCCAGCTCGAACATCACGTAGTTGGAGATGTCCACCAGCGGCGAGACCGAACGCTGGCCACAACGCGCCAGGCGCTCGACCATCCAATCAGGTGTGGCGGCCTTGGGGTTCACGCCACGGATCACACGGCCTGCAAAGCGACCGCACAGGTCACTGGCTTGCACGCTCACGGGCAGGCGGTCGTCGATGCTGGGCGCCACAGGGGCGATCTCGGGCAGCGTCAATGGCGCACCCGTCAGGGCCGAGACCTCGCGGGCAATGCCCGCCACGCTCAGGCAGTGCGCCAGGTTGGGCGTGAGCTTGAGCGTGAACAGGGTGTCGTCCAGACGCAGGTGTTCGCGGATGTTCTGGCCAATGGGGGCGTCGTCCGCCAGGATGTGCAGGCCGTTGGACTCTTCAGCCACACCCAGCTCTTTGGCCGAGCACAGCATGCCCTGGCTCTCCACGCCGCGCAGCTTGCCCAGCTTGATCTTGAAGACCTTGCCATCGGCACCTGGGGGCAGCTCAGCGCCCACCGTGGCGCACGGGATCTTGATGCCAGGGCGCACATTGGCCGCGCCACACACGATCTGCAGCACCGCACCCGTGCCTGCGTCCACCTTGCAGACGTTCAGGCGGTCGGCATCGGGGTGCTTGGCCACTTCCAGCACATGCCCCACCACCACGCCGGTGAAGGCAGGCGCCACGGGCTCGAGCTCTTCAACCTCCAGGCCGGCCATGGTCAACAGGTCGGCCAGTTGCTGGGTGTTCAGGTCGGGGTTGCAGTACGCACGCAGCCAGGACTCGGGGAATTGCATGTCAGGGATCCTCGGGGAACTCGGTGAGCTCAGAGAGCTTGGAAGATGGTTCGAAAAGAGCCGCAGCGATCAAGCAGAGGTGGCGGAGAAATCAGCATCCAGCACCACCCGGTAACGCGCTTTGCCCGCGCGCAAATGATCCAGCGCGTCGTTGATGCGGCTCATGGGGAAATGTTCGGTCTGAGGCTCGATGCCATGGCGGGCGGCAAATTCGAGCATGGTGTCGATGTCCTGACGCGAGCCCGTGGGCGAGCCCGACACACTGCGCTGCCCGCCGATCAGCGGGAAGGCCTCGACCTCCATGGGTTGAGGCAGGATGCCCACCAGGTGCAGGCGGCCATTGGGCGCCAGCGTGCCCATCAAGGCTTTCCAGTTGAGCATCACGTTCACGGTGACCAGCACCATGTCCAGGCGCCCAGCCACGGCCTTCATGGCCTTGGCATCCACGCTGGAGACCACCTGATGCGCGCCCAAGGCCAAGGCCTCGTCGCGCTTGGATTCGCTGGACGTGAAGGCCGTGACCTCGCAGCCCCAAGCACGCGCGAACTTGAGCGCCAAATGGCCCAGGCCGCCAATGCCCACCACGCCGACACGGTGCGTCGGCTTGATGTCGAAATTCAAAAAAGGCGAAAACACCGTCACACCGCCACACAGCATGGGGCCGGCCTTGGCGGGGTCCAGGCCCGTAGGAATGGGCGCGACCCACAACCAGTGCGCGCGCACGCGCTCGGCAAAACCACCATGGTGGCCGACGATCGTGGGCTGCCCCGCACGGCACAACTGTGGCTCACCGCCCAGGCAGCTCTTGCAGCTCTGGCAACTGCCGGACATCCAGCCCAAACCCACCTTCTGGCCCAGCTTGAGGCCTTTGGCATTGGGGCCCAAGGCCACCACCGAGCCCACCACCTCATGGCCGCCCACCACGGGGTAGCCAGAAAAGCCCCACTCGTTGTCGATCATGGACAGATCAGAGTGGCACAGACCACAGTGCTCCACCTGGATTTCAACTTCCTCGGCGCCCAGTGGACCCGCATCGAAGGTGAAAGGCACGACAGGCTTGGCCGCTTCTTGCGCAGCCCAGGCACGGATGGTGGTGGCAGTGGTCATGCTTGTCCTCAGGTCAGGTCAGGTGGAACACAAGGGAACGCAGGGGAACACAAGGCACAGCAGGCGCAAACCTGCCACGGCCAGGATCACTGGAACTGCTGCAGGAAACGCAGGTCGCCTTCGTAGAACAGGCGCAGGTCGTTCATGCCATAACGCAGCATGGTCAGGCGATCAGGGCCCAAGCCAAAGGCAAAGCCGATGTACTTTTCAGCATCCAGGCCGAAGTTGCGCACCACGTTCGGGTGCACCTGCCCTGCCCCGCCCACTTCCAGCCAGCGACCCTTCAAGGGGCCCGATGCGAAGGCGATGTCCACCTCGGCCGAAGGCTCGGTGAAGGGGAAGAAGGACGGGCGGAAACGGATGTCGAGCTCATCGGTCTCGAAGAAATTGCTAAAGAAATCGCCCAGCACCGCCTTGAGGTCGGCAAAGCTGACCGACTCACCGATCCACAGGCCTTCGCACTGGTGGAACATGGGCGAGTGCGTGGCGTCGCTGTCAACACGGTAGGTGCGGCCCGGTGCGATGACACGAATCTCAGGCATGGTTTGCCCAGCGGCCAGCACATCGGCGTAACGCGCAGCGTGGGCACGGGCGTAGCGCACCTGCATGGGGCTGGTGTGCGGGCGCAGGTTCAGCCAGTGGCCTTGCGCGTCCTTCATGTCGACGTAGAAGGTGTCCTGCATCGAGCGGGCCGGATGGTTTTCCGGATTGTTCAGGGCGGTGAAGTTGTACCAGTCGGTCTCGATCTCCGGGCCATCGGCGACATCGAAGCCGATCGAGCCGAAAATCTCCTCGATGCGCCGCCAGGTGCGGCTGATCGGGTGCAGCCCGCCGCGGCCGCGGCCGCGGCCGGGCAGCGTGACATCGAGCGCTTCCTCGGCGAGGCGCGCCTCCAGCTTCGCGAGCGCGAGCTCGCCGCGGCGGCGCTCGAGC
>JBEANX010000052.1:0-6307 GCA_041165245.1 Pseudomonadota bacterium | reverse complement strand
CAGTGTCACAGGCCGTGCAGCATGCGGCGCAGGGCTTGAGCCTGAACGTGGTCGTCACCAACGACCCAGACGTGGTCCTCGCTGCAGAGCGCGTGGTCCTGCCAGGGCAGGGTGCCATGCGCGACTGCATGCGTGAATTGCGCGAAGCGCATGGCGGCGCTTTGCTCGGCGCTGTGCGGGATGCGGCCGCAAACAAGCCACTGATGGGCGTGTGCGTGGGCATGCAGATGCTGCTGGACCACTCCGAAGAACAAGACACGCCAGGCCTGGGTCTGATCCCTGGTCGCGTCGTCAAATTCCGCCTGGATGGCCTCACCCAGCCTGATGGCAGCCGCTACAAGGTGCCGCAGATGGGCTGGAACCGCGTGCACCAGCCCAGCCACCCTGGCCTGCATGGCGGCAAGCCGCACCCTGTCTGGGCTGGCATCGAGCAAGACAGCTATTTCTACTTCGTGCACAGTTACCATGCTGTTGTGGAGAATCCCCAACACAGCGCGGGCGAAACCGAATATGGCCTTCGCTTTACCTGCGCAGTGGCCCGGGATAATATTTTCGCCACGCAGTTCCACCCTGAAAAGAGTGCCGAACATGGTTTGGCGCTGTACCGAAATTTCCTGACCTGGCAGCCTTGAGCCGCCCGGTTGTTCTGATTTCTTCCATCATTTCCCACCCACTGGCCCACCGCCATGCTGCTGATCCCTGCGATTGACCTGAAAGACGGCAAATGTGTCCGCCTCAAACAAGGCGACATGAACGACTCCACCACCTTTGGCGAGGACCCGGCCGCGATGGCCAGGCGATGGCTGGACGCGGGAGCCCGCCGTCTGCACCTGGTGGATTTGAATGGCGCGTTTGCGGGCAAGCCTGTCAACGAGGCGGCCATCAAAGCCATCATCCGCGAGGTGGGTGACGAGATCCCCGTGCAGTTGGGCGGGGGCATCCGTGACCTCGACACCATCGAGCGCTACCTCGACGATGGCCTGAGCTACGTCATCATCGGCACGGCTGCGGTCAAGAACCCTGGCTTCCTGAAAGATGCCTGCAGTGCATTTGGCGGCCACATCATCGTGGGCCTGGATGCCAAGGACGGCAAGGTGGCCACCGACGGATGGAGCAAGCTGTCGGGCCACGAGGTGGTCGATCTGGCCAAGAAGTTCGAAGACTACGGCGTCGAAGGCGTGATCTACACCGACATTGGCCGCGATGGCATGCTCTCGGGCATCAACATCGAGGCCACCGTCAAGCTGGCTCAGGCCCTGTCGGTGCCTGTGATCGCCTCAGGCGGCTTGTCCAACATGGCCGACATCGACCAGTTGTGCGCTGTCGAGTTTGAAGGTGTGGAAGGCGTGATCTGCGGACGTGCCATTTACAGCGGTGACCTCGATTTCGCTGCGGCCCAAAAGCGCGCCGACGAACTCAACGGCGAAGGCTGACTCACACCGTGCTGGCCAAACGCATCATTCCCTGCCTGGACGTCACAGGCGGGCGCGTCGTCAAGGGCGTCAACTTCCTGGAACTGCGCGACGCGGGTGATCCTGTCGAGATCGCAGCGCGCTACAACGACCAGGGCGCAGACGAACTCACCTTCCTGGACATCACGGCCACCAGCGATGGCCGCGACCTGATCCTCCACATCATCGAAGCGGTGGCCTCGCAGGTCTTCATCCCGCTGACGGTGGGTGGTGGCGTGCGGGTGGTGGAAGACGTGCGCCGCCTGCTCAATGCGGGCGCAGACAAGGTCAGCTTCAACTCGGCGGCCATCTCGAACCCACAGGTCATCCGCGATGCGTCCGACCGCTACGGTTCGCAATGCATCGTGGTGGCCATTGATGCCAAAAAGCGCCAAGGCGATGACCTGGCTGCTCGCGGCCCAGGCTGGGACGTTTACAGCCACGGCGGACGCAAAAACACCGGCATGGATGCCGTCGCTTGGGCCACGCAGATGGCCGAACATGGCGCAGGCGAGATTCTGCTGACCAGCATGGACCGCGATGGCACCAAGTCGGGCTTTGACTTGGCCCTGACGCGCTCGGTGGCTGATGCCGTGAGCGTGCCCGTGATCGCCTCAGGAGGCGTGGGCAACCTCGACCACCTGGCCGACGGCGTTCAGCAAGGCGGCGCTGATGCCGTGTTGGCTGCCAGCATTTTCCATTACGGTGAGTACACCGTGGGCCAAGCCAAGGCTTTGATGGCGCAGCGGGGCATCCCAGTTCGGCTGTGAATCCAGAGCCTGTCAGAGCAGCTGGCTTGCTGATTGGCTGCCTTCGTGCCGCTCAAGCGGCCAAGGCGTCGGGTTCTGGTTCGCTCCAGTCGATGGGCAGGCTCAGTGTGAAGCTGGAGCCCTCGCCGACCGTGGACGACACCTCGATGGTGCCACCGTGGCGCCGCGCCACCGTGTCCACGAACACCAGACCCAGGCCCACGCCCGCTGAAACGCGCAGATGCGAGCCTGAATCCAGGCGCTGGTAGCGCCGAAAGAGCTTGCCCAGGTCCGCACTGGGGATGCCAGGCCCTTGGTCCTTGATCGCCACCCGGGCCATCTCTTCGTCGTGCTGAAGCTCCACGAGGATCTCGCCGCCTGTGGGGCTGAACTTGATGGCGTTGGTCATCAGGTTGATCAGCGCGCGACGGATCTGTGAGGCGTCGCCCCGCACCTGTGCCTCGGTGCTCTGGCCCTGCACCAGGGTGAGTTGCAACTGCCCGGCCCGAGCCTGCCAAGCCACCTCCTGCATGGCCAGGCGCGCCAGCTCGCTCAGCTTGACGGGGCTCAAGACCAGTGGCTGAGTCTCTGACTTCATGACGGTGAGCAACTCTTCGCACAATCCGATGGTGCTGCGTGCGAGGTTGTCCACGTGTGTCATCAAGGTGTCGATGGGCAGTGTCTGAAAGCCCAGGCGGTGCATTTCGACCATCGAAGTCAGCGATGCCTGCGGCGAGCGGATGTCATGCGCGATGAATGCGAGTAGGTCGTCCCGCTGGCGCTCGGCCAAACGCAGTTGCGAGACATCCGTCATGCTGATCAAGAGCCCCGCATGGGTTTGGCCTGCGTCCTGAAAGGGCGTGACGTGCACCCACAGGTGCTGCTGATCGGGTCCTTCCACCTCGCAGGTGGCGGCCTCCTGGCTGAGCACGACTTTTTGCAGCAAGGCTGCCCAGCTTGTGGCGTCGATGGGTTGATAGGCCGCCAGCAGTTTGATGAGCTCCTGCCCCAGCAGAACGGGCTTGCCGCTGGGCTTGAGCACCTTGGTGGCCAGGGCGTTGATGGCTTGCACACTCAACTGCTGATCGACCAAGATGACTGCCACCGGCAAGGCTGCCAGCACGTCTGACAGGCTGCGCCGAGCCTGCTGCAGACGCTCGGTCGCGAGGCTGGCGGCTGCGATGCGAGCCTCGGTGGCGTCGCGGTTCATTCCTGAATCCTGTGGCGTTTCAGGGCCAGGCGGCAGCGCTTGGTTGATCAAGGCAGTGGTCTGGCTCATGTACTGGTGGCTCAACTCCAGGCGGCGCCAACTCCACAAGGGATAGGCCAACAGGGCACAGAGCATGAAGCTGGCAGGTGGCAACCACCAGCCGAGCCAGCCCAGCGAAATCAAAGACACCACACCTGCAAAAGCGGCCGAGCCCAGCGCCAGCATCAAGCCTGCTTTGGGCGGCAGGCGCCAGATCATCCACATCAAGGCCAGCACCAGCAGGGCGTTCCAAAGGCAGGCCCATGCCGTGCCGACGGTGTGGATCGTGGGACCATGCCTGAGCATTTGCAAGGCTTCAGCCGTGACCTCAACCCCGCTCATGGCCCCACCCAGGCCAGACACCGGTGTGTTGAAACGATGGCCCAGCCCCAGGGCGGTCACGCCGATCAGCACGTGCTTGTTGGCAAACAGCGCTGCAGGCACGTCTCCCTTGAGCACGCTGGCGTAGGGCACCGAGGGCACCCAGCGACGCGGCCCACCATAGCGCAGCTTGACCTGCTCGTCGCGCTGCCATGTGCCTGTGGCAATCGCTTGGTAGGGGGGCGCATGGCGAACGTCAAGGTCAGGCACGGGGCGCTCATTGCTCACTTGCAGCATGGCCATGGCCAAGCTGGGAAAGCTGGCCACCTGGGGGCCAGCGCGCAAATGCAGGTTGCGCACCACGCCGTCCGGGTCGATGTCGACATCGGAGTGCCCCAGGGTGGCTTTGTCGGCCAGGGCAGGCAGGGGCAGCATCATGGCGCTGGGCTGTCCCGTGCTGCTGGGCAAGTTGCTCGCGCTCAAGGCACTGGGGCTCACGGGCAGCACCACGTGGCCTGATTGGGCGATGGCGCGTGCCAGCACATCGTCTTGCACCGGGTCTTCAGAGGGCTCGCTCAAGAGCAGGTCGAGCAAAATGGCTTTCGGCGGCGCGGTGTTGAGTTTGTCAATGAGCGTGGCATGCACCGAGCGCGGCCAGGGCCAGCGCCCCAGCGCCTGGATGCTGTCGTCGTCGATGCTGATGATGACCACATCGTTGGGTCTGGGCTGAGGCCACAAGGTGAGGGCAAGGTCATACAGGGCCTGATCGGCGCGCCACATCCAAGCGCCTGCACCCAAGACGATGGACAAGGCGCACAGCGATGCACTCACCCACGCCCATTGGCGCAACCAGTGTTGGCGGCCCGCGCTCACATCCTGCATCAGTGGCTCCGGATGGTGCTGCCGTCACCGGCATGCAGGCATTGCCCGCTGCCATCGAGCATGCAGGTGGGCAGGTACAAGGTTTGTGGCGCGCTGAAGGGCCCCACATACCCATCGGCATCGGTGGCACGGGTGCGCACCCAAAGCCGCCCACCTTGCTCGGGGCGGGGCAGGGTGGCTTGCGGCTCGGTCGTGTTCAGGTTGATCAGGCCCTCGGTGAACTGGGCATTGCTGGCCATTTGCAACAGGAAGGTCTGGCCTGGTTCACCTGACCAGGTGAAGCTCAGCGTTTTGTCGTCGACCTTGGGCGGTGGCACGGTGGCTGGCGGTGGCAGCAGGGTGAAGCTTTGAACGTCGCCAAAGGGGCCGTGTTTGCCGTCGGCCTGAATGCTGGCCAGGCGCCACTGATAAGCCCCGTTGGGGAGGCTCTGTTTGAGGTTGCTTTGCGTCAGGTCTTGTCTGTCGACCAGAGGCGCGGCCCAGTTGCCGTCGGTGCTGATCTGCAGGTGGTAGCGCTGGGCCTGCTCCGGCTCGGTCCATTGCAGTGGCACGTCGAGACCGCGGTGTTTGGCCTTGGCCGCGGGCGCCAGCATGTTGGGTGGCTCTGGCCGAGCTTTGAGCGTGAAAACGGCGCGTGATTCCAGTCCTTCCAGGCCTTGCGCATTGCCTGCCCGAACTCGCAAGTGATAGCTGCCATCGGCCAAACCAGCGATGCGCAAATCAGGTGTGGGGCTGCTCACTTCAGCCACCACCTGGTTGAAATCAGCATCCGCGGCGATCTGGGCGCGGTAGCTCTGGGCGCCGGGCACGGCAGGCACATTCAGGCGCACCAGAGGTCGCTCATGCAGCGCAGGCATGCGGCTCAGGTCTGGCGCAGCGGGCAAGGCCATGGGGGCGCCCACGCGTTGCTGTGCATCGACCACCAGACCTTGGCCAGCCACCAGGGCGATCTCTTGAGCGGCCTTGCGGTCTTTGGGCGCCTTGGTGGAACCCGTCACAGCCACCTTGCCGGTCAGCACCTCGCCCAGGCTGACCTGGCTCTCAGGCAGCGCCGCCACGCGGAAATCCGTGCCGCGCACGCCCAGGGTGGCCTGGGGTGTCTTGACCTGAAAGCGCGGTTCGCCGCCAGTCAGGTGAGCCACGGCCGCCTCCACGCGCCCTTGGATCACTTGCAGGGCTGTGGCAAAAAAGCCTGGGCGCTCATAGTGCTGCGTGCGATCCAGCCGGACCACACTGGCGCTGTTGATCTTCAGCATGGAGCCATCTGCGAGCTTGACCGTGACGTACCCGTCAGCCGCGGTGCGGATCTCGCTGCCGGGTGTCCACGCCGTGTTGGCCACCAAAGGCGCCTCGCGCCCGGCCTGTACCAACTGAGCGGCGCCGCTCACGGCAACCACCTGGCCGGGGAGCGACTGCCAGCGCAGCAACTCCACCGGGATCGCAATCGTCTGGCCCACGGGGATGTGCCGCGGGTCATTGATGCGGTTGAGCTTTTGCAGCTTGGGCCAGTCGGCCGGGTTGGCAAGCAAAGTTTGACCCAGCGCGATCAAGGTGTCGCCCGCCGTCGCCTGGTAGCGATAGGTGGCCGGATCGGCCAGGGCAGGCGTGGCGCCACAAAGTATGGCGCAGGCAAGCATCGCTGCCAGGCCGCGCGC
>JBEANX010000051.1:0-5615 GCA_041165245.1 Pseudomonadota bacterium | reverse complement strand
CGAAGGCAGCGCCTTGGCCGAGCACAAGCCCGAAGGTGGCTTTGATCTGATCGTGGCTGACTTGTCCTTCATCGCGCTGTCCAAGATCGTGCCGCACTTTGGGCCTTGGCTCAAGCCGGGTGGCCAGGCGCTGCTCCTGATCAAGCCTCAGTTCGAGGTGGGCAAGGAGCACGTGGGCAAGGGCGGTGTCGTGAAAGACCCGGCCCAGCACGCCCGTGCCCGCGACATGGTTCGCCGCGCCTGCACCGACCTGGGCTGGAAGGTCCACAAGGGCTTCAACAGCCCCATCAAGGGTGGCGATGGCAACCTTGAATTCTTCATCTGGGCTCAGTCACCTGCTGAAGTTGCTTCGGCCTGACTTTGACCCGACCCTGACCTGGAAAGCTGAACGCATGAGCGACCTCGCTTCGGGCAAATTGCCCGTCAGCCTCGAATACTTCCCGCCCAAGACGCCCGAGGGCGCCGAGAAACTCGCGGCCGTGCGCCAGCAGCTCTACGCGCTCAAGCCTGAGTACTGCTCGGTCACCTACGGCGCTGGCGGCTCCACGCAAGACGGCACCATCCAGACGGTGCGTGCCATCTTGCAGGAAGGCTTTGACGCTGCGCCCCATTTCTCTTGCATTGGTGCGAGCAGGGCCAGCGTGCGCGAGCAGTTGGCGCAGTTCAAAGCAGAAGGCATCAAGCGCCTGGTGGCTTTGCGGGGCGATTTGCCCAGCGGCCACGGCGCGTTTGGCGAGTTCCGCTACGCCAGCGAGCTGGTGGCCTTCATCCGCGAAGAAACCGGCAGCCACTTCCACATCGAAGTGGGCGCCTACCCTGAGATGCACCCCCAAGCCCGCAACCCGGATGCCGACATGAAGGCCTTCGTGACCAAGGTCAAGGCGGGTGCCGACGTGGCGCTCACGCAGTATTTCTTCAACAGCGACGCCTACTTCCGATTCGTGGAAGACGCGGATGCACAGGGCGTGAGCATCCCCATCATCCCAGGCATCATGCCCATCACCAACAGCACCCAGCTGATGCGTTTCTCGGATGCCTGTGGCGCTGAGATCCCCCGCTGGATCCGCACCCGTTTGGAAGGCTTTGGCGATGACAAAGCTTCCATCCAGGCTTTCGGGCTGGATGTGGTGACCGACCTGTGCGAGCAGCTGCGCTGCGGCGGCGTGCCCGGCCTGCATTTCTACACCATGAACCAAGCGGGGCCAGTGAAGGCCCTCTGCGAGCGGCTGGGGCTGCACCAGGCCTGAGGCATTGCCAAAAGCTGGGGCCCTTTCTCAGTGCCCCAGCGCCATTCGGCTTTGATACAGGCCCAGGATGGTTTCTTGCCAATGTTGCGCAAACAGGGCCGGGTTGAACAAGGCTGTGCCTTGCACCCGCTCACGCATGCCCTGGCGCAGGGTTGCGAGCGCGTTGACATCGCCGGCCAGGCGCGCGGCACGAGAGACGTAGTCGTCCACATCGCTGGCCACCCAATCGCTCAGGCCCACCACGCTCATCAAGCTGGCGCCTTGCCGCGAAAGCATGCTTTGCCCGGCCAAGGCCAGGGTGGGCACGCCCATCCACAAGGCCTCGCACGTGGTGGTGATGCCGGGGTAGGGGAAGGTGTCGAGTGCGATGTCTGCCTCGCCCAAGGCGGCCAGGTGCGCTTCGCGGCCTGAAATGCTGCCGACCAGGTCCACCCTTTGTGGGTCGACGCCTTGCCGCTGCAGGCGCTGCAACCAGGCTTGGCGGCCCGCTTCATGGTCGAGTTGCTTGTTTTGCATGCGCAGGCGTGAGCCTGGCACGGCCTGCAAGATGCGCCCCCAAGCCCGCAAGGCCTCCTCGTTGATCTTGGCGGGGTTCTGGGTGCACCCCCAGGTGATGTGGCCTTTGCGCAGGGCGGGCAGGGGCTGCAGGCCCAAGGCGCTTGAGTTGGCTGGCGGCGTGAAGCAGTTGGCCGTGACCGGCATGCGCCAGACCTGTTCGGTGAACTGGCTTTCCTGCCCAGGCGGCACGGTGATGGCGTCGGCCAACACGCCATCCATGGTGGGCAGGCCGGTGCTGGCCAAAAACCCCAGCCAGCTGACCTGCACCGGGGCGGGGCGATGGGCGAACACCCCCAGCATGTTGCCGGCGGTGTGGCCCGCCAGGTCCACCAGCACGTCGATGGCTTGCTCGCGAACCAAGGTGGCGGCTGTGGCATCGTCCAGCCCGCCAATGACATGCCAGCCCTCGCAGCGCTCCTGCAGGCGTTGGCCCAGTGCATCCTGCTGGGCGCGGGTGGAAAACGCCACGGCCTGGACCTTGGCAGGGTCCAGATGGTTCAGCAGGCCTTCCAGGAAGAAGCCCACCGGGTGGTGGCGCAAGTCACCGGAGACCAAGCCCACGCGCAAAGGTCGGTCGGTGCCGGCGCCGGGCGCGCAGAGCCAGGGCACCGCAGGGGCCGGGGCAGCCTGGGCACGGGCCATGGCCTGTTGCCCGAAAGCGCGGGCCTCCGCCAGGTAGTTTTGTGGGCTGCAGTCAGGGGCAAAGCTCAGCGAAAAGAGCAGGTTGCTGCGTGCGCGGACATGGTCGGGCTCCTGGGCCAGCGCCTGCCGAAGGGCTGCGATGGCCTCGGCCTGGTGCCCGAGGTCTTGCAAGGTCACGCCCAGGTTGCTCAAGGCGTCGGGGTACTGAGGGCGTGCATTCAGGGCTTCGCGGAAGGATGCGGCCGAGGCCTCCAACTGGCCGGCCTCCCGAAGGGTGTTGCCCTGGTTGTTGAGGGCCTCGGGGTGGCCGGGCTGGAGGCTCAGGGCTTGCGCATAGCTTTTCAAGGCTTCGTCGATTTGCCCCAGCTCACTCAGCGCCGCGCCTCGGTTGCTCCACGCCTCGGGGTAGGCGGGGCGAAGGGCCAGGGCCTGGTCGAAGCTGTCGACTGCATCGGCGTGTCGGTGCAGATCACTCAGGGCATTGCCCCTGTTGCTCCAGGCCTCCGGCAGTTGTGGGTTCAGGGCGATGGCCTGCTCATACGCAGCAATGGCCTGGGGCAGGCGCCGCAACTGGCGCAAGGCATTGCCTTTGTTGCAATGGGCGTCTGCATGGCCAGGCTGCTGGGCAATGGCCTTGTTGTAGGCGGCCACGGCCTCCAGGGGGCGGCCAGCGGCCATCAGGGCATTGCCCAGGTTGGAATGCATGGCCGGCACCATGCCATTGAGCTGCACGGCCTGCTGGATCAGCACCACCCCCTCATCGGCCCGGGCTGATTGCACGCACAGCACTCCCAGCAGGTGCAGGGCATCGATGTGGCGGGCATGGGTGCTCAGGATCTGCCGATACAAGGCCTCTGCTTGAGCAAGAAAGCCGCCGTGGTGCAACTGCATGGCCTGGGCAAATGTGGTCTGCAAGGCAGCCATGGCGGTGGAAGGTTTGGAAGGTTTCTTCGACATGTCGGCAGCAGGGCAAAGGCGCAGCAGGTGCTGGTGGCGGGACGCAATGACTATAGCGGCCCGCCCGTGTGGTGCCAGCGCGTCATGGCCGGGCCATGCTCGGTGGGTTTTTGTGATCTGCCTCAAGGGGGCGTGTCGCTGCTGTCGGGCGCTTGCCATGCGGCTTGACCCGCTTGTGTTGCATCAAACGCTTCAGCCGAGCGGCTTGGTGCAATCACCTCATCCAAAGCACTTTTGATGAAGGACTGCACCATGCACAAGAAGCTCAAGCTGACCGATCTCGCCACCACCCTGGCCCTCGCCGCTGCCACCGCCCTGGCTGTCGTGGCCCCCGCCCAAGCCGATGACGGCCCCTGGTTGGTTCGCGCCCGTCTGGTCAACCTTGATTCGGCCAACAAGGACAGCACGGGCCTGAACCTGAGCATCAACAACAAGCTCATCCCCGAGTTGGACGTGAGCTACTTCTTCACGCCCAACATCGCGGCCGAGTTGATCCTGACCTACCCGCAAAAGCAGGACATCCGATCAGGCAGCACCCAGATCGGCACCCTCAAGCACTTGCCTCCCACGCTGACGGTGCAGTACCACTTCCTGCCTGAAGGCAGCATCCGCCCCTATGTGGGCGCGGGTGTGAACTACACGCTGTTCTCTTCGGTGGACTTCACCCCTGCCGTGAACGCCGCGCTCAAGCCCGGCGTGAAATCGAGCAGCTTCGGCCTGGCCCTGCAAGCCGGTGTGGACATCAAGCTTGACACCCACCTGTACCTGAACTTCGACATCAAGAAGGTGCAGATCAAGACCGACATCACCTCGTTTGGCGCCAAGGCAGGCACCTTCAAGGTGGACCCCCTGCTGGTCGGCGTGGGCCTGGGCTGGCGTTTCTGATCAGCCCAAAATGCCCTCAGGCGTGACGATCAGCATCAGGGGCTGATCATGGGCTTGAGGCGCCATGTGCTCGTCGAGCACCAGCGCCTCGCCCCAAGCCACCCCCACCGCCGTGACGTGGGGGTGTGCGGCCATGTAGCGGTCAAAGTAGCCGCCGCCATAGCCCAATCGGAACCCGCTGGCCGTGTAGCCCACGCAGGGCACCAGCAGCACGTCGGGTGAGACCTTCTGGGCTTGCGGGCTGGGGATGCCGCATTCGTCCGTCGTGGTGAGATCGCTCCCGTCCCACGCCCTGTATTCCATGTGTGCGCTTTTGGTGGCGCTGCCGGTCGTGTCCGCTTTGAAGGCCCATGGCAAGGCCAAAGGCACATTCAGTTGCCCCTGCAGGGCCAGGGCCACGGGCCTTGGGTTAAATTCACCCCGGATCGGCCAATAAAGGCCCAGACCGTTTGGCTCCAGCTCCTGCAGCAGTGCTTGCAGGTGGCGCGACAGTTGTGACTGCGCGTGCGCTGCAGCCTCTCCAGCCGACCAGGCCTCACGGGCCTGAAGCAATTGCTGGCGCAAGGCTTTTCGCGCTTGCGCGGTCTCGGGTGACATGGCATTGGGCATGGCAAGCAAGCCGCGTGGCGGCAAAGAAAGAACACGAAGGATGCGATTGTGGACCTCAGCGCGGGTTGGCCGCGCGGCATGGGCCCCTCGGGTGTTGACACTGGCCTTGGCCGCCTGCGGCCTGATGGGCGCGGCAGCCCCCTCAGCGCACGCTGCCGATGGCGGCATCATGGATGCCCGTGAGGCTTGGCGCGTCAAAGACAAAGCCCGCCTCACGGCCTTGCGCGATGCCCTGGTGGCTGATCGCCACCCCCTGGCCCCCTGGGCCGACCACTGGCTGATGCAGTTGCGCATGGGTGAGGTCTCTGTGGCCGAGGTGGACGACTACCTCGCCCGCTGGGGCACCGCCTACGTGGCCGACCGCACCCGCAACGACTGGTTGCTCGAGCTGGGCCGGCGCCGTGACTGGGCCAACTTCCTGCGCGTGCAAAGCGGCTTTCGCATGAACGACGACCGCGAGGTTCAGTGCTACAGCCTGCTGGCTCGCAAGCAGTTGGGCCAGCCCATGGAAGCCGCTGGCGACTTGCGCGAGCAAGCCCGCCAGGCCTGGCTCGCCCAGAAAGACGCCGACGTGGGCTGCGACGCCATGGCCCAGGCCCTGTTCAGCGCGGGCGTGCTCACCCAGGCCGATGTCTGGCGCAAGCTGCGCATCGTGCTGGACAACGGCCAGCCCCGCGCCGTGACCCAGGTGGCCCGCATGCTGGGCGACAACAGCTC
>JBEANX010000050.1:0-2683 GCA_041165245.1 Pseudomonadota bacterium | reverse complement strand
GTGATCCACTGCCGGATGATGCACTCGAAGGCCGTCTTCCTGGCCATGAAGCCATCCATGTCTTTGAAGACGATCATCGCGCGGTCTTTGGCGAGCCACTTCAGCAGATGGCCCGGGTCGTCGATGGGCACGCCCTCGGCCCCGAGGCCTCTGGCCTTGGCACCCAGGTGCAAGATGACGCCGATGCCGGCCTTCTCCCGGAGGTGGGTGGTGGCAAAGTAGTCCGTGGTGCGATAGCTCGGCGCGTTCCACTTCACGCCCTCGGCGATGGCCGGGTCAACGGCCAGCAGCGTGCGGCGGATCGCCTGGACCTCGGCCTTCAGGGGGTGGTCGAGCCGTTGCATGAACTCGTCGACCGCTTGGGTGGTGTCGGCGGCGCTGGTGTGCGAGGCGGGTGGGCTCTATGCCGTTTCGTGTGGAACTGGCGTTTAGGCCCGATGGATGGTAGGGGTGGCCATACGCGGGGAAGCAGGACGGAAGGGTGAGGTGGGCAGGTCGGCGAGCTTGCCCATGCGCAGGAAGGCGATGGCGATGAAGTTGGCAGCGGTGCGGAAGCCGCGTGCGGCGCGCTTGACCTGCTGCAGGATGCCGTTCATGGCCTCCACGTAGGCGTTGGAGCGGTTGTCCAGCATGCCGCGCACCACCGCGTCGAAGTGCTTCTTCAGCGTGGCACTCAGCCGCTGGAATGGCTCCAGGCGGCAGCGCCGGGCCCAACCCATCCAGCGCTTGAGGTCCGTGGCGGCCTGCTTGGCGTCGTTGTGATGGCGCGCCTTGGTGAAGACCTCGCGCAAGCCCATCTTCAGCCGCCAGGCCCGCGCGCTCTTGAGATTGGCGCGCTGCAGCCAGTGCATCGCCTCGGTCTGGGTCTGACTCCAGGTGCTGGGATTGCGCCGCATGCCCCACAGGATGCTGCGCCGCTCGGCCGGTGCCAGATGACCCAGTTCCTGTTCGACCTGCGCCGCTTCCTGCTTCCATTCGGCTGTGCGCACCTCGTCCATCGCCTCCCCGGCCAGGGCCACCACATGGAAGCGGTCGTAGCTGATCAGCGCATTCGGCAGCGACAACTCAATGCCTTTGGTGAAGGCCGCGCTCAGGTCTGCGCAGGCATGCGCGATGGCCGTGCGCTTGCCGCCATGCGCCTCCAGGTCCTGGGCAAACGCCTCCACCGTCTGGTGATCCTTGCCCGGCACGGCGAACAGCAGCCGCTTGGTTTGTGGCCCCAGCTCATGCATCACCGAGATGTACTCCTGCCCCTTCTTCCAGCCAAACTCGTCGATGCCGATGTGCGTGACCTGGCTCATGTCCACCTTGGCTCGCGCCTCGGTGACGTAGTGCTCAATGCGCCGCCAGATCTGCTTGTCCTTCATCCTGAGCATGCGCGCCACCTCGGCCACCGGCATGCACGCGCACAAGTGCAGCGCCAGCGCCTCCAGCAGCAGCGTCATGCCGCTGCCCTCGCGCGCCCACGGCACCTCCACTTGCGTGGTCTTGTCGCAATGCGTGCACCCCACCCGCGGCACCCGGGCATGCAGCCACGCTTCGAACTCGAAGAAGTCCAGGTGGCGCCATTGCCGCTCCACACGGTCATGCACCGGCTGCTCGATCGTGCCGCAATGCGGGCATGTCAAGCGCGGCGCGTCGCACTCAAGCTGGATGTCGATGCGGCGCCCTTCGGCATCCAACTGCGACGACGAGACCCGCCAGGGCGTGCCCAGCAAGCCAAGCGCCGCACTGAACAGCGCCGTGATATCGCCGCCTTGACCCCTCACCAGCTTGTTCTTCTTCCTGCTCATCGCTCGTCTTCCCCGCTTGCCTTGATCCTTCTCGGCGCTGCAGCGCGGCCCGCCCTGCCATCGCACCATCCCAGCCTTCAGCCCACACCCCACCCATCCCCCCGCCCTTCCCGCCAGCGGGAAGGGAGCGAGTCGCCCTCTGCCGTCAGGGTGAATGGCCCAAACCCCGGCCATCCACCCTTCGGCCAGCGTGAGTGCTGTGTGGCCGCGTCAAGGCCAAGCCCTTCGGGTGGCCGCAAGCGGCCAGCCTTGACACGGCCACACAGCACGAGCATCTGCACGCACAGCAGATTCTGCCGGCCCTGTCAAATTCCACTCAAAACGACGAGGAACCCCGGCGCCGGGGGGCAACTGGGCCAGCGTGCCAACGGCGTCCCTCTCCGCCAACGGAGTCGATTTCGCCTATCGGGAGCTGGGAAAGCAAAACGGCGGACCGCCCGTGGTGCTACTTGGCCATTTGGCCGCCGTGCTGGACAACTGGGACCCTCGGGTCGTGGATGGCATTGCGGCGAAGCATCACGTGATCGCGCTCGACAACCGCGGCATCGGGGCCTCCAGCGGCTCACCGTCGAATTCGATCGAGCGGATGGCGGACGATGCCATCACCTTCATCAAAGCCAAGGGGTTCGAGCAGGTGGATCTCTTCGGCTTTTCGATGGGGGGAATGATTGCCCAGGAAATTGTGCTGAAGGAGCCGCGGCTCGTCCGCAAGATGATTCTCGCGGGCACGGGCCCCGCGGGGGGCGAAGGCATCAGCGCGGTGGCCGGCGTGGCGAACTACGACCTCCTGCGGGCGCTCTTCACCGGCCAGGACCCCAAGCAGTACCTGTTCTTCACTCGCACGCCGGGCGGCATCGAGGCCGGCAAGGCGTTTCTGGGGCGATTGAAGG
>JBEANX010000049.1:0-3301 GCA_041165245.1 Pseudomonadota bacterium | reverse complement strand
AAGATGCCATGGCGACCGAAAAGCTGGCCGAGGGCATCCGCGCGTTTGCGGTCGATGCCGGCAAGCTCGACGCCATGATCGTGGCCCTGCGCTGAGGCTGGCCCGAGAGCCAGCCCTGCATCGACGACAAACAGTGGAGTACGTCGGATGACGCGTTGTGATCAGACCGTGGCCTGGGCCGCCTTGCAAGGGCATTGGCAGGCGCACGGCCGCTCGCTGGATTTGCGCGAGATGTTCGCGCAAGACCCAGCCCGGTTCGAGCGCTGGGCCATTGATGCCCCGCATGTGATGGGCGATCTCTCCCGCGCCAAGTGGGATGTGGCCACGGGCCAGCACCTGCAAGCCTTGGCACGTGAATGCAAGCTCGAAGCCCGCCGTGACGCCATGCTGCGTGGCGAAGCCATCAACCTGACAGAAGACCGCGCGGTGCTGCACACCGCCTTGCGTGCGCCCTTGGGCCAAGGCCCTCAGGCCTATGCCGTGCATGCTGTGCTGGACCAGATGCTGGCCTATGTGGAGCAAGTGCGCGCCACCGTGGGCCGAGGCTTGCCGGGCGACATCACCGACGTGGTGAACATCGGCATTGGCGGCTCTGACCTGGGCCCCCAGATGGCCTTGCCTGCGCTGGATGCCTGGGTGCACCCCGGCCTGCGCATGCATTTCGTGTCGAATGTCGACGGCCATGACCTGGCCCCGGTGCTGCGTCAGGTCAAGCCTGAGAGCACTTTGTTCATCGTCGCCTCCAAGACCTTCACCACGCAGGAGACCATGGCCAACGCCCACGCGGCACGCCAATGGTTTGTGGATCAGGGTGGCAAGGACGTGGCCCGGCATTTCGTGGCAACGACCACCAATGTGGCCGGTGCCAAGGCCTTTGGCATCACCACCACCTTCGGTTTCTGGGATTGGGTGGGCGGGCGCTTCTCGATGTGGTCAGCCATTGGCCTGCCGATTGCGCTGGCCATTGGGGCAGACAACTTCAAAGCCTTGTTGGCTGGCGCCCATGAGATGGACGAGCACTTCGCCCAGGCGCCGCTTGATCGCAATTTGCCCGTCTGGCTGGGTTTGCTCGATGTGTGGAACCGCAACTTCCACGGTTATGCCAGCCGCTGCATTGCGCCTTACCACCAGGGCCTCAAGCGCTTCCCGGCCTACCTTCAACAGTTGATGATGGAGAGCAATGGCAAGCGGGTGGACATGCGTGGCATGCCCTTGCCCTATGCCACCAGCGACGTGGTCTGGGGCGAGCCTGGCACCAACGGCCAGCACGCCTTCTTCCAGATGCTGCACCAGGGCACCGATGTCGTGCCGGTGGAGTTCATGCTCATCAAGCAAACCAGCCACCGTGACGATGAGCAATGGTCACCCGCTTTGCGCGAGCGCATGGCCGAGCAGAACCGCGCTTTGCTGGCCAATGGCCTGGCCCAGGCGCAAGCCTTGATGTGGGGCAAGTCGCAGGGCGAAGCCTTGCACGAGCAGGTGCCCACGGCCTCCCGTGTGATCGCGCCTGAAGTGCTGGCGGCTCACCGTACTTTCCCGGGCAACCGCCCCAGCATCACCTTGTTGATGGACAAGCTCACGCCCACTTCTTTGGGCGCTCTGGTGGCTCTGTATGAGCACCGCACCTTTGTGTCAGGTGCGCTGTGGGGCATCAACAGCTTTGACCAATGGGGCGTTGAGTTGGGCAAGGCCATGTGCAAGGAATTGCTGCCGCGCCTGAGTTCGGGCGATGTCTCGGGCTTGGATCAGACCACCGCGGCGTTGATCCAGCGATTGCGCTGAGCCTCAACAACCATGGCCGCCTCGGCATGAAAAAAGCCTCCATGCGGAGGCTTTTTCTTTGGGGCAGCTGAGGGGGCCGGTGGTGCTCAGGCCGTTTCGAGCGCCTTGCGCATTTTCTTGAGCGCAGCCACTTCGATCTGGCGGATGCGCTCGGCGCTGACGCCATATTCGGCGGCCAGGTCATGCAGCGTGGCGCCGCCCGAGCCGTCGTCGTTGACTTTGAGCCAGCGCTCTTCGACTACGCGGCGTGAGCGGGCGTCCAGCCCTTCAAGCGCCTCGCCGATGCCATGGCTGGAGAGCCAGTCGCGGCGGGCCGATTCGATCACGCGGGTGGGCTCGCTGCCTTCGTCGGCCAAATAGGCCAGGGGCGCGACAGGCGCGAACTCGTTGTCGTCGTCGGCCGAGCTTTCAAGCGCCACATCGCCACCGGCCATGCGCGTTTCCATCTCGATGACGTCTTCCGGGCGCACGTTCAGCTCGGTGGCCATGCGGTGGATCTCAGCCTCGCTCAAACCGGAGCGACCAACCATGCCCTCGGCCGCATCACCCTTGAATTGGTGCTTGAGCGAGCGCAGGTTGAAAAAGAGCTTGCGCTGAGACTTGGTGGTGGCCACCTTGACCATGCGCCAGTTCTTGAGGATGTACTCATGCATCTCGGCCTTGATCCAGTGCATGGCGTAGCTCACCAAGCGCACACCTTGATCGGGGTCGAAACGCTTGACGGCCTTCATCAGGCCGACGTTGCCTTCCTGGATCAGGTCACCCTGGGGCAGGCCATAGCCCATGTACTGGCGCGAGATGGAGACCACCAAGCGCAAGTGCGAGAGCACGAGCTTGGAGGCGGCTTTCAGGTCTTGCTGGTCTTTCAGACGGCGGGCGAGGGCTTGCTCTTCCTCGGCCTCGAGCATGGGAATGGCCTGAACGCTGCGGATGTAAGCGTCCAAGTTGCCCAGCGAGGGCACCACACTGAAAGGGTCACGGGGGGCAATGGCGGTCGTCACGGTCATGAATGGTTCCTTTCGGCTCCTTCTTCGGATCGATATTAGCACTCATGGCGATGGAGTGCTAAAGCCGGAAAAAGTTCAAGGTAAAGGCCTGTTAAGGCTTTGGGATTTCACATCAGGAAGCCGTCGAAATCAGTGCCTTGGCCGCCTCGATTCGCTGCGCCATCGGCAATTGCTCGTTGTTCATGACCTGCAGGAGGAATTGCTGAGCCTGGGCTCGCAGGTCTGATGACGTGTCGATGCTTGAGCTCATGCGCGCATGCAAGCCTGTGTCGTGCACATTCTTGGCCGGGTCAGAACTCATGGCCACGCCCAGTTGCTGCAGTGCCTGCTCAAAGTCCCTGGGGAGGATGCTTTGCAGGCGGGAGAGCAAATCGGCCTGGCCTTCCTCGTTGGGCGGGATGTCCAGCCAGGGGGTGTCTTCAAACACGGGTGCCAGGTCAGGGGCGACAAAAGCAGACCACTGGTCCTCGCTGCGCATCTGGGGCACGGCATGGATGAGGGAAGCCTCAAGG
>JBEANX010000048.1:0-2835 GCA_041165245.1 Pseudomonadota bacterium | reverse complement strand
GTAGCCAAAGGACGAGGCCCCGGCACCAAAATCATCCAGTGCCACTTTCACGCCTGCAGCCCGCAAGCCACGGATGAACGCAGCCGCGTCGGCCATGTTGGTCACCGCTGCGGTCTCTGTGATCTCCAGGCACAACTGGCCGCGAATGACGGGGCCTGCCTGCGCCAGCACCTCGTTGGCCCAGCCATGGAAGGCCAGATCACCCACCGATTGCCCCGACAGGTTCACACTGAGGTTCTCAACCATCGAGGGGTGTGGCAAGGCTTGCAGCCATGCGATGGCCCGGCTCAGCACCCAACGGTCCAGGCGGGAGGCCAGGTGGAAGCGCTCGGCGGCCGGCAAGAAGGCGCCAGGCAGCACCAGGCTGCCATCTTCATTTCGCATGCGCAGCAAGACCTCGGCGTGAAGGCCGCGCGCCTCCGCCTTGAGCGACTGAATGCGTTGGGCGAAAAGCTCAAAGCCGCCTTCGTCCAAGGCCCGCTCGATGCGCGATGTCCACTGCATTTCATGCGAGCGCGCCTTCATGGCCTGGTCGGTGTCAAACCAGACATGCACCCGATTGCGCCCCGCCTCTTTGGCGGCATAGCAAGAGGTGTCGGCCGCTTGCTGGATGGCCGCTGCATTGGCCCAGCGGCGGTCCACCGGCACCAGGCCAATGCTGGTGCCAATGCGAAAGCGCCGATCGCCATGGGTGAAGCGAAACTCGTCCATGCGATCACAGATCTTTTGTGCAACGCGTTGGGCCTGGTCGATGGGGCAGTGCTCCAAGATGATGCCGAACTCATCACCGCCCAGGCGGGCCACGGTGTCCCGGGCTCGCACGCAATCGCTCAGCAGCTTGCTGGCTTGCTGCAGCAATTGATCGCCGATGGCGTGGCCACAGGCGTCGTTCACCAGCTTGAATTGATCCAGGTCGATGAAAAGCACCGCATGCTCGGTGTGATCGTCATGGGCCTTGCGCAAGGCACTCAGCAAGCGCTTCTCGAACTCGGCTCGGTTGACCAGGTCCGTCAACGTGTCATGGGTGGCGCGGTAGGTCATCTCGCCCGACAAGCGTCGCTGCTCGGAGACATCGTGAAACACCAGCACCGCGCCCAGCACATCGCCCTGAGTGCTGCGAATGGGTGCCGCAGAGTCTTCAATGCCGAACTGCCGCCCGTCGCGTGAGATCAGCACCGATTGGCTGGCCAGCCCCACCACCTTGCCTTGGCTGAGGCAGACAGACACGGGGTTCTCGGCCGGGGTGCGGGTGTCTTCATGGACGACATGAAACACCTGGCTCAGCGGATGGCCTTGGGCCTCTTTGGTGAGCCAGCCTGTCATGCGCTCGGCCACCGGGTTGAGCCAGGTGACGATGCCCCCCTCGTCGGTGGTGATCACGGCGTCGCCAATGGATTGCAGGGTCACGCGCAAGAGCTCGTGTTGCTTGGCCAGCTGGCCCATCATGTCCCGTCGCTCGCTCACATCCAGGTGCGTGCCAAACATCCATTCGGGCTGCCCCGGTGCCAGCCATGAAAGCACACGGCCCCGTGTTTGCACCCACACCCAATGGCCCTGCTTGTGGCGCATGCGCACTTCGCACTCATACACATCGGTCTCGCCTGAAAAGTGGCGCTTCAAGAGCGCCTCTGAGGACAGCGCATCCTCAGGGTGAACCAGGCTCAGTCAGGTCTGCACAGACATGGGCGACAGCTCTTCGAGAGTGCGCCCCAGGATCCCGGCCCAACGCTCATTGAACACGGTCTCACCCGTGGCGACATTCCATTCCCAGGTGCCTGCGAGGGTGCCTTCCAGGATGTTGGCGATGCGCTGCCCTTCGTCGCGCAAGCGGTCTTGGGCCAGCTTTTGTTCGGTGAAGTCGCGCCCGACGGAATGCACGGCCTTGACCCGCCCCGTCACGTCCACAATGGCTCGGTTGGTCCATGCGAACCACCGCACCTGGCCATCGGCCATCACCAAGGCGTTCTCACCCCGCAAGACCTCTTGCGTCTCGCACACTTGCCTGAGGTGGTCGGTGACCACGCCACGCTGCGTTTCGTGCACGAACTCCAGCAGGTTTCGGCCCAGCATGGCCTCAGGGCTTGAGCAGTGCGCCAGCGCATAAGCCTGGTTGACGAAAGTGAGCACGCCCTCTGGCGTGGCCAGAGACATCAGCTCGGTCTGGTCCTCCACCAAGGCGCGGTAGCGGTTTTCGCTTTCCACGAAGGCTCGCGCCTGACGCCTTTGCTCAAGGGCGCTTTGGGCCGCGGTGGCCAGGTATCGAAGCACAGTTCGCTGGCTGTCGTCCAGGGCCCTGGGCACCCGGTCGATCACACACAAAGTGCCAATGGCCTGCCCACCGGGCATGCGCAGCGGCACGCCAGCGTAAAAGCGGATCTTGGGGCCGCCCACCACCAATGGGTTGTCGTGAAAGCGCGGGTCGAGCTGTGCGTCGGGCACTTCCATCAATTCATCGCCGAGCACCGCATGGGCACAAAAGGCCACATCGCGGTGGGTCTCCTCCACGCCAGGCAAGCCCACATTGGCCTTGAACCACTGCCGATCGCTGTCCAGCAGGCTGATCAAGGAAACCGGCACGCCGCAAGCCAGTGAGGCGGCTTGCACCAGGGCGTCAAACAAGGCCTCGGCTTCGGTGTCCAAAACCTCGAGGGCGTGCAGAGCCTCCAGGCTTTCAGTTTCGTTGTCGCGTGGACGCGCGGACTGCATGTGTGGGCTCCAGTGAGACAGGCGTGGCCATGATCCCCCCAGTGTGCGCTTGGGCTCATTGCATTGATCGGGCGAACTCAAGGCCAAACGTTTGCCTGTTGGGGCCTCTGGGCGCAGGGTCTGAGGGCA
>JBEANX010000047.1:0-3329 GCA_041165245.1 Pseudomonadota bacterium | reverse complement strand
CATCGGCGCGACCGGCCGCATCTTCGACGTCGCTGCTGGTGCGGCCCTCGGTGTGCACTTTGAGCTTGCGGCAGAACTTGATGTTGTCCAGCACGTTCAGCCAGGGGTAGAGGCTGTAGTGCTGAAACACCATGGCGCGATCGGGCCCGGGGGCTGTGACCTGTTTTGTAGCCTGTTGGCCCGCCACGCTCACAAGCCCCCGGCTGTAAGACTCCAGCCCGGCGATGGTGCGCAGCAAGGTGGACTTGCCGCAGCCCGAGGCGCCCACAAAGGTCACGAACTCATTGGGCGCGATGCTCAGGCTCACGTCCTGCAGGGCGGGCGCGGTGGCGCCGGGGTAGGACTTCCACACGCCTTCACACGCAATGCCCAGGGCTTGAGTCATCTTGATCTCCTGAAAGGGAAAGCGGCGCGGGCATCAGCCCCGCACATGCAGCCAGGGGAAGGCCTTGCGATGCAGCAAGCGAAACAGCTGGTCGATCACCAGGCCGATCAGGCCGATGATCAGGATGCCGGCAAAGATCTTGTCGGTCTGCAAGAAGCGCTGGGCCTTGAGGATGGCGTAGCCCAGCCCCGAGTTGGCGGCCACCAGCTCGGCCACCACCAGGTAGGTCCAGGCGCAACCCATGTTCACGCGCAAGGTGTCCAGCAAGGCCGGCTTGCTTGATGGCAGGATCACTTGCTCGACCACCTCACGGGAGGTGGCGCCCATGGTCTGCGCCGCTTCGATCTGCGCGGCTGGCACCCGGCGCACGTCTTCGGCCACCATCAGAACCATCGGGAAGAAGGTGCCCAGAAAGATGATGGTCACCTTGGCGCCTTCGTCGATGCCCACCCACACCATCACCAGCGGCACAAAGGCCACGGCCGGCATGTAGCGGATGAAGTCCATCATGGGCTCCAGCAGGGCTTGCACGGCCCGCCAGGTCCCGATGAACAGGCCCAGGGGCAGGGCGATCAAGGTGGCCAGGGCCCAGCCCACCACCACACGCAGGGTGCTGATGCCGATGTCGCCCAAGAGGCCTTCTTCCCACCAGGTGTGCACGCGCTCCAGGACCTTGCCGGGCCCCGGCAGGAAGATCGGATCGACGCTGCCACTGGCGGCGGCCAGGGCCCAAAGCAGCAGCGGTATCGTCAAGCCGATCAGTGCCAGGCCCCAGTACACGCTGCTGGGGATGGCCTGCCGAAGGGCCAACAGCGGCGCAGGCGTGGTCATTTCAGCGCGTCAGCCAGCAGCGAAGCGTCGATGCCCTTGGCCGCATCGGGCTTGCCATCGATCAGCTTGTGCTCCAGCAGGAAGCTGGCAATGGCGGGGGCGACCACCACGAGCGATTGCGGGCTCTTGCCGTCCAGGGCGGTCTTGTTGGCGGCCGCGTCGAAGAACTTGGTCCCCGGCAGGAAGACCTTGTATTCATCGGGCTTGAGGCTGACCACCTTGCTCATGATCTTGGCGGCTTCATCGGGCTGGGCGCTGATGAAGGCCACCGTGTCGAACCAAGCCTTGATCATGCCGACCAGGTCCTTGCGCTTGGCCTTGATGGCCTTGTCTTGCGCCACCAGCAGGTCAGGGATCAGGCCGGGCATGTCCTTGGAGGTGAACAAGGCCTTGCCCTTGCCACTGCTCTCAATCTGATGGATCCAGGGGTTCCAGACCACAGCGGCGTCCACACGGCCGGCCATGAAGGCTGCGGCAGCATCACCGGCGCTGAGGTTGGTGATCTTCACGTCAGAAGACTTCATGCCGTTCTTGGCCAGGGCGGTGGCCAGCACGAAGTGCGACACGCTGAACTCTTCCAGGGCCACGGTCTTGCCCTTGAGGTCCTTGATGGACTTGATGGAAGGCTTGGCGACCACGGCGTCGTTGCCGGCCGAGTTGTCGTTGACCAAGATGGTCTTGAGCGGCAGGCCCTTGGCCAGCGGGCCCATGGTGTCAGACCAGGTCTGCGAGTTGGCGTCGATTTGGCCGGACGACAGTGCCGAGATGGAGTCGGTGTAGTTGGCAAACCAGACGAGCTTGACGTTGGCGCCGTGCTTCTTGAAGAAGCCTTTTTGCTCGGCCACGTACCAAGCCACCCAGCCCGGCCAGTCGGACACGCCGACCTTGACTTCAGCCGCAGCAGGCAAGGGTGCTGACAGCGCCATGACGGCGGCGACCGCGGTCATGGCGCTGAGCACTTGAGACTTCACCTTCGAAACCAGATCACGCATGTTGGAACTCCAGGGCAGGTTGTGGACGAACGAGAGGAGACACTTCAGCCGAAGCGAATCTCCCGGGCTTTTGTCCCGCCGTGGAGCCTCCAATCGGTGAAAGCCGAAGAAGGCCGGTGGCTCTCGGACCAGACATCGCTGCATGTGTGCTGCGACCGGAACCCTAGCCACCCTTTCGAAGAAACGACTGGGGCCGCTCCTCTCATGCTTTACTTAATGCACGAGGCGTGCCAGGGCTGTGGGCAGTTTTTGGGGGGACGGTGCTTGCTTCTGGTGCGTTCTGCGCTGAAACCTGTGCTTCAAGGGTTTGGCCAGGCCAAAGGCGGTGCGTTCCCCTTGTTCAGGGGGGTGCATGAGGGCAACTTCGTCACGTTCAGTCGGGTCGACCACGGGAATCTGCGGTTCCGGGATTCCCAATGGCCTCATCACACTGGCTTCACCAGCGGTGGCGTGATGCCACCTCACTCAACGAGCGGCCCAGATCCATGACCTCCACCGAAGTGACCGAAGAATTGCAGGCACGCGTGCTGTGGTCTCGCACGCGCATGCTGTTCTCGCACGTGCCGGTGGCCTCCATGGTGTGCGCAGCGTTTGCGGTCTTGCTGGTCGCACTGGTCAACCACATGCACCCACTTGGTGCCTCCACGGCCACCTTGGCCTGGTTGGTGATCACGCTGACGGTGTCCATCTTGCGCACGCACCATGCACTGATCTATTTTCAGTCGCGTGAGCGGCAACTGCCCCACTGGCGTCGCGGCTTCATGGTCTACACAGGCCTGTTCAGCCTTTGCTGGGCCAGTGCGATCTGGGTGTTGCCATTGTCGCAACGAGCAGACTTGCAAGCCATCTTGTTGGGGTCGCTGGCGGGCATCTCGGCCAGCGGCGCTTTGATGATGTCGGCCGATCGCATCGGTGCACGCTTGTGGGTGGCGCCCATCTTGTTGTCATGCGCGGCCTTTTCGGCCAATTTGACCAATGCTTATGGCTTGTTCGGTGTCGCCAGCATGTTGGGTTTCATGGGCATCTTGTTGATGGAGTCGGAGCGCTCGCACCGACGCCTGGGCGAGTTGCTGCACTTTCGCTTCCAAAGCGACCACATTGCCCAGGCCCGTGCTCAGGCC
>JBEANX010000046.1:0-4298 GCA_041165245.1 Pseudomonadota bacterium | reverse complement strand
GAGCTGCAGATGCTGGCCAACTGCGACCCCATGACGGGTTGCTACAACCGCCGTGCCTTCTTTGCCCGTGCCGAGACCATGATGGCGCAAGCCAAGGCCAGTGGTGAGCCTCTGGCTTGCCTGATGACCGACATCGACAAGTTCAAGAACTTCAACGACACCTACGGTCACTCGGTGGGTGACTTGGTCATCCAGCAGACCTCGCGCCTGCTCAAGCGCGCCATGCGCCCGCAAGACGTTCTTTGTCGCTACGGTGGTGAAGAGTTCTGCATGCTGCTTTCGGGCACCACGCTTGAAGAGGCAGCCAAAGTGGCTGAGGGCATCCGTGTGGCCATCCAGGACGAGGCTGGGCCCTCGATCACCGAGGTGCCCAATTTGCGCATCACCTCCAGCTTTGGCGTGGCCCAACTTGGCAAAGGCGGCGCAGACACCCTGGCCACTTTGATTGACCATGCCGACGGCGGGCTTTACCTGGCCAAGGAAAGCGGTCGCAACCAGGTGCAGAGCTTGGCTTGGAAACGGGTGCCCGAAGAAGAAGCCAAGGCGCTCTGAGCAGGCCGATGCGCGCTCAGGTCCGCCAGACCCGAGGCGAGCAGGGCGCCAGGCCCCAGGCTTGCACCCGCCACTGCGCCCAGATGCGCTGAAGCAGTGTCATCAAGGGCTCCACCCGCTCGGCCAGCACCCGCACCACCACCACTTGCTCATGCGCGCTGGTGGCGCCGGCATGCACGGTGCCCAGGCTCGGGTCCAGCTCACCGATGATGCGGCGCGCCTCCTCCAGCAAACCTTCGATCAAGTCGCGGTGCATGGCCTGGCCGGCGGCCAGCCACATCGTGCCTGTCACGCGCAGACCGGCCCAGCCCAAGGGGCTGTCCAGCAAAAGCGCATCGGTGGATCTGATCGTGCCCTTTTCCAGCCACACGCCCGGGATCTCGATGCGCTGGGTGAATTCGCCCTGAGCGTGCGCGGGGTCGTCGAAGGCCTCGCGCGCTGCAGGCAGCCCCAAGGCCAGCACGTCCCAGCCCATCATCTGTGCGGTGGGGGCCAGCTCGAAGCGCATGTGGTTTTCGGCGCGGCAATCGCGGTAGGCGATGGTCTCCAGCGGCAGCCATTCCAGGCGCGCGCCGTCTTCCAGCTTGGCCACCAAGCCTTGCTCGGCCAAGGGGCCATTGCTTCGGTAAAAGCGCGTGGCACCCGGCGTGGTGATCACCGCGTGCGTGCCCTCTTGCAAGGTGGCCTCGACCTTCAGCACATCACCGCCCACGATGCCGCCGGGCGGGTGCACCAGCACGTGGTGGCAGATGGCATCGCCTTCGGGGTAGAGCCTTTGCAACACGCGCAAGGGGCCATCGTGGCGGTCCAGGGCGGTGGTGCGTTCGCCGTCGCGGCGGTAGTTCAGGGTCAGGTGGCCGTGCCAGCTCATCGGGGCGGGGCGCCCTTGGAGTGGGCGCATTCGGGGTACATCAATGCCTTCAGTGTACGGGTTGCGCGCTGGCCTGAGCCCACGCCCGCAGACCTTCAGCTGAGGGGCCCTGATGCGTGAAAGCCTCGTGATCAAAGCCCCTGGCTGGTGCAGGTGCAAACCTCGTTTCAGGCATGTCGATTGCATACAATCATGGCGCGGAGTAGAAGCGTTCAGGCCCGGCCAGGAAATTGCTCCCTCGTGTTCAACCAACCGAGGAGCCCTTCATGCTCACCACCCGCCAAGCCGTCTTCCGCCGTTTCTGGCATGCCGTCATGCCGCTGTCCATGCTGGCCGACGGCCCCCAGCCCTTCACCCTGCTGGGCGAAAACATCGTCCTTTTTCTGGATGCCGAGGGCAAGCCCGCCGCCTTGCGCGACCGCTGTTGTCACCGCACCGCCAGGCTCTCTTTGGGCTGGTGCAAGAACGGTGGCATCCAGTGCGGCTACCACGGTTGGGTCTATGACCGCGAAGGCCGCGTGGTCGAGATCCCCCAGTACGAAGAGGGCCGCAAGATCCTGCCCGAGTTCAAGACCCAGGCCTTTCATTGCACCAATCGCTATGGTTATGCCTGGGTGGCCCTGGAGGACCCGATCCAGGACATCCCCGAGGTGCCCGAGTTCAACCTACCTGGCTGGCGCACCATCTACCAGTTCTACGAGCGCTGGAACACCAGCCCCCTGCGTGCGCTGGAGAACTCGTTTGACAACTCGCACTTCAGCTTTGTGCACCGCGCCACTTTTGGCGTGGCCAGCCAGCCCAAGCCCAGCAAGTACGAGCTGGTCGAGTCTGAATTTGGCTTTCATGCCGAATCGACTGTCCCGGCCACCAACCCGGCGGCCTACCGGCAGGTCAGCGGCGTGATGGATGAGATCACCACGCGCCACATGCGCAATGCCTACTTCCTGCCCTTCTCACGCCGGCTGGACATCGAGTACCCCAGCGGCATCCGCCACGTCATCATCAATTGCTTCACGCCCATTGACGACGGAACGATTCAGCTGTGCCAATGGCTGTTCCGCAACGACACCGAGGCCGATTGCCCCGAGCAGTTGCTGATCGACTTCGATGCCGTGATCACGGGTGAAGACAAAGTGATTCTCGAGTCAACCGACCCCGATGCCCTGGTGGACGTGCGCCGCCGTGGGGTCGAATACTCGATGGACAGCGACCGGCCCGGCATGCTGATCCGCAAGCACCTGATGGCCTTGCTCACGGCGCATGGCGAGCAGGAAGTGCACCGCGGCATTCCGATTCAGGCAGAGGCGCCCGCCTGCAAGGGCTGACGGGGACTGGGCTGCGTCTCAGTCGCCCAGCAGGCTGAGTTGACTCACGGGGGCGGGGCGCACGCTGAGGGTGTCATTGACCGAAAGACGCCCGCCCACCCGCACACGGGCGTTCATGCCGCCGTGTCCGCGCATGGCGTTGTAGCCGCCCGGGCCCAGGATGGTCTCCATGCGCGAGCAGGGCTCACACGGGCCGGTGATCTCCAGCACCACCTGGGGTCCGATGTGCAGCAGCAAGGGCTCGTCCTTGAACAAGGTCCTGGCGGCCAGCAGGTTCAGGCCTGAGACCACCAGGTTGCGGCGCAGCCAGGCGGGGTCGATGTGCTCTTTGCGCAGCAAGGCAGCCATCACGGCCATGTGCTCTTGCTGGATGAGCGTGACTTGCCGGCTGCTGCCGCCAACCCTGCTGGGCGCCTTGGCGGCTGTCCGGTCGCCCTGCAGGCCTCGGTCCACAAGGGCCTCGGTGCTGCCCACGTTCAAGACGGGGGCATGTCGCTCGGGGCGCAGCAAGATGGCTTCCAGTCGGCCTTCGTTCGGAAACTGCTGCACCAGGCGGCGCAAAGAGGTTTGTTCGGTGGCAGAGGGCATGGCTTGGGTGACTCAGGCAGATGAAGACAAGGCTGGTGGGGTCAAAGGCGGAACAGATCATGGCATGTCGCACCATGTTTACGCCAGGCATGCACAATGCGCCGATGAACACCCCCACCGCACCCCAGATCGACGCTGCTTTGGCCGCTTTGCCCCCCTTGCCTTCCCCCGAGCAGATCATCGACAACACCCGTCACTGGATGACCACGGCCGTGATCGGCCTGAACCTGTGCCCCTTTGCCAAGGCGGTGCACGTCAAGGACCAGGTGCGTTATGTGGTGTCCGAGGCCACCACGCCTGAAGGCTTGCTGCAAGACCTGCTGGACGAGCTGAACTTCCTGCACGAGGCCGACCCACAAAGCGTGGACACGACCCTGCTGATCCACCCCCGCACGCTCACCGATTTCCTCGAGTACAACGACTTCCTGGACGTGGCCGATGCCGCGGTGGAGGACCAAGGTTTTGAGGGTGTGCTGCAGGTGGCGCACTTTCACCCGCAGTTCCAGTTCGAAGGCACCGAGCCAAACGACATCGAGAACTACACCAACCGATCGCCTTACCCCACGCTGCACCTGCTGCGTGAGGACAGCATTGACCAGGCGGTCAAGGCCTTCCCCGAGGCGGCCGAGATTTTCGAAGCCAACATCGACACCCTCGAAAAGCTGGGCCATGAAGGCTGGGATGCCTTGATGAAGCGCTGAGCTGCAGTCAGAGCGCCCCCATGCTGAGCAGCCTGCCCGACGGATACCGAGCCCTGGTCATCGGAGCGCAAGGTGGGCTGGGTGCCGCCTTTGTGCAGCATCTGCGGACTGCTCCGCGATGCGGGGCGGTGTGGGGCGCAGTGCGCTCGCCCGAAGCCGCCAACGAGGTGCGGCTCGATTTGCAAGAACCAGCCAGCATCGAACAGGCCGCTGGCAGCTTGCGCCCGCATGGGCCTTTTCATGTGCTGATCGACGCCACCG
>JBEANX010000045.1:0-3317 GCA_041165245.1 Pseudomonadota bacterium | reverse complement strand
GTTCAGCTTGATCTTGCTGGCAGGAAGCGGCAGCCCATTCATCGCCATCTTGTTGGCTGTGGTTGGCTTGGCCGTGTGCCAGCGATCCACCGAAGACAGCATGAGGCAGCACCTCCGCTGGGTCTTGCTGTCTGGCATCCTGGCAGCCGGCCTGGCCACAGGTCTTTCATGGCTGGGCCTCTCAGGCTGGCACTGGCGGGTCAGCGGCATGCCGAACATCGGCGCCGTGGTTCGGCTGTTTCTTTGGTTCACTTGGCCTGCCCTGCCGCTGGCCATGCTCACCGTCTGGTCATGGCGTCGCCAGGCCTTGAGGCGCCACATTGCCGTGCCGCTGCTCTCGGTGCTGATCGGTTTCGGGGCCAGCCTCGCCATGGGCGGGCTGGACCGCGCTCTGCTGCACGCGCTGCCGCCACTGGCGGTGCTCGCGGCATTTTCTTTGCCCACCATCAAACGTGGTCTGAGCTCGGCCATTGACTGGTTCTCGGTCTTTTTCTTCACAGGCACGGCGCTGCTCATCTGGGTGGTCTATGGGGCCATGTACACCGGCTGGCCCCACAGCACGGCCAACAACGTCGCCAAACTGGTGCCGGGGTATGCCAAAGCCTTTTCGTGGCCACTGCTGCTGATGGCGGCGGGCGCGACTCTGGCATGGCTGGCGCTGGTGCGCTGGCGCACGGCGCGGCATCAAAACGCTTTGTGGAAGAGCGTGGTACTACCCGCAGGTGGCGTTGCCCTTGGCTGGTTGCTGTTGATGACGCTGTGGTTGCCGCTGATGGACCAATCACGCAGCTACCGCCTGCTGATGGAGCGCATCAAACCGCATGTGCGTGTCGGCAGCTGCATCGCAGCCCCTGGTGCGTCAGCTGGCTTGCTGACAGCGCTGGAGTACTTCGGCCACTACAGCGTAGACGGGCGAGCCAACAGCGGCACCAAGAATTGTGAGGTGCTCATGCTGTCTGTGGGGGGCAAGCAAAAAGCGCCCACCGTGCCAGGCTGGCACCTGGTCGCTCGCGAACGCCAGCGCACCCAGAATTCAGAGTCGGTTGCGATCTACCGCAGGGACCACTGAGCCAGCTTGCTTGGCCCTGGCCTTCAGGAAGAAGCCTCGTGCGCGACCTGACGAAACCGCACCCGTGCGGCGGGCACGTGCAGGGTGAAGGTTGAACCCTTGCCCTTTTCGCTCACCACCCGCAACTCACCGCCATGTCGCTGCACCACATGCTTGACGATGGACAGGCCCAAACCAGTGCCACCCGTGTCGCGTGAGCGGCTGCCATCCACACGGTAAAAGCGCTCCGTCAGGCGCGGGATGTGCTCAGCTTCGATGCCAATGCCGCGGTCTCTCACTGAAAAATCAGCGCTGCCATCAGGCAAGCTGTTCCAGATCACTGAAATCTCAGCGCCCTCAGGCGTGTAGCGAATCGCATTGCTCACCAAGTTGCCCATGGCGCTGATCCATTCGCTCTCCACACCCGCCAACTCGATGCCTGCGTCGCCTGGGTGAACCGCAAACGACAAAGGGTGGCGCCCCTTGGACAGGCCACGTGCGTCGTTCTCGATGCGAGTGATCAAGTCTTGCACCTTGGTCCAACGGCTGGAAGTCGGGCGCGGGCTGCCTTCGATCTGAGCCAGCATCAAAAGGTCAGACACCAGCACTTGCATGCGATCTGCCTGCTGCGTCATCAAATCGAGCACACGCTTGCGCTCGACCTCTGTCAATGGCAAGTTCGCCAAGGTCTCGATGAAGCCACTGAGCACGGTCAAAGGCGTGCGGATCTCGTGGGACACATTGGCCACGAAGTCGCGGCGCATGTGCTCGGCGCGCTCACGCTCGGTCACGTCTTGCGAGAGGATGAGCTTGAGCCCGTCGCCATAGGCACGCACCGACACCGACAAGGTGCCATCGCCCCCCCGCGGCATCTGGAAGGTCACGGCTTCGTTGAAGTTGCCAGAAGCCAGGTGCTGGACAAAAGCAGGCACACGGATCAGGTTGGTCACGCGCTGGGCCAAGTCACGCGTCGGCTCCAGGCCAAAGTGCGAGGCCGCCACAGTGCTGATCCAGGTGATGTGCTCGGTCGCATCCAGCAGCATCACCCCATTGGGCGAGGCATCGATGCCCGAGAGGAACTGGTCAAGCCGATTGCGCTCGCTGTTGATCTCCGAGTCCTTGCGACGCAAGACACGATACACGCGCTGGCCGACCTCGCCCCAGAGGCCTGGCATGTCCGGCGGTTCCATGTCAGGGGTGCGCAACCAGTCGAGAAACTGATAGCCCTTGAGCGTATCAGCCACCGAAAGGCTCAATACCGCACCACCACCCACCATCAGGCTCACTGAGGCCGGGTAGCCCCAGCGAGTGCCCATCCACCAACCAAGACCACCGCCGAGAACGCCCGTGGCGATGCGGGCCGTGACACGAGACCACAGCCAGGATTTGCTTGTTTCCAAGAGAAAACCTTTTGAAGGTTCGGGGGAATGGGGCTCAGGCGGCGTTGGCCAACTGCTGGGTCAGGCGATAGCCCGCACCACGCACCGTCTCGATCATCTGCGAGCGGTCAACACCCGACAGGGCTTCGCGCAGGCGCTTGACGTGCACGTCCACCGTGCGCTCTTCAATGAACACGTGGTCGCCCCAGACACGGTCCAGGAGTTGCGCACGGCTGTGCACACGCTCAGGGTGCGTCATGAAGAAATGCAGCAGCTTGAACTCGGTCGGACCGATCTTGACATCTTGCTCCAAGCACGAGACCCGGCGCGTGGCGGGATCCAGGCGCAGATTGGCGATTTCCACCGCTGAATCAAGCGCCTGTGGCGCCTTGCGACGCAACACAGCACGCACACGTGCCATGAGTTCCTGCGTCGAGAAGGGCTTGGTCAGGTAGTCGTCAGCACCCGCATCGAGGCCGGCGACCTTGTCGGTCTCTTCCGCACGAGCCGTCAGCATGATGACCGGCAAGTCCTTCGTGCGTTGCTGGCCGCGCCAGCGCTTGGCCAGGGCCAGGCCGGAGGTGCCGGGCAGCATCCAGTCCAGCAGGACCAGATCCGGCAGCACCTTGTCGACCTCCTGCTGAGCAGCATCGCCGTCAGGCGCCACCACCACATCAAAACCTGCATGACGCAAGTTCAAGGCGATCAACTCAGCAATCGCCGCTTCATCCTCAACCAGCAGCACTCGGCTCATGATTCAACCCCTGTTGATTGGTGCATCACTTGATGATGTTCTCAACGGCTTCAGGCGTGTAGTGACGCACGTCCGCGCCCTTGACGATGTAAATCACCTGCTCGGCCAGGTTCTTCGCATGGTCACCCACACGCTC
>JBEANX010000044.1:0-8119 GCA_041165245.1 Pseudomonadota bacterium | reverse complement strand
CAGGCAACCCCAACACCACGCTGCGCACCTTGAACTTCACGGTGGACGACGGCAACACCATCAACCACGTGGCCAGCGGCAGCCGCAATTTGCAGATCACCGCGGTGAACGATGCCCCCTCGCTGAGCTTGCAGGCCACGCCGCTCACCTACACCGAGAACAGCGCCGCCACGCCTGTCGACGCCAGCTTGACCCTGAGCGATGTCGACAGCACCAGCTTGGTAGGCGCCACTGTGCGCATCAGCAGCAACTTCAACACCGCGCAAGAACAGTTGAGCTTCACCAACCTGGGTGGCATCACAGGCAGCTATGACGCTGCCACGGGCGTTCTCACCGCCACAGGCGCAGGCACCCTGGCTGACTATCAGGCCTTCTTGCGCTCGGTGAGCTATGCCAACAGCTCAGACGACCCCAGCACCGCCACACGCACGATCAGCTTCACGGTGGACGACGGCAGCGGCAGCAATGCCACTGCCAGCGCGAGCCGCGATGTGCTGCTCGTGGCGGTCAACGATGCGCCCGCGCTCACTGCCACCGCCAGCTCACTGGCCTACACCGAGGGCGCAGGCCCCGTGGTGATCGACCCTGGCCTCACCGTGAGCGATGTGGACAGCAGCACCCTCGTGGGCGCCACGGTGCAATTGAGCGACAACTACATCCCCGGACAAGGCTTGCTCGGTTTCGCCACCCAAGGCGGCATCACGGGCAGTTTTGACAGCGCCACCGGCACGCTCACCCTGAGTGGCAACGGGACAGCCGCGCAGTACCAGGCCGCATTGCGCAGCGTCACTTACAACAACACCTCAGACAACCCCAGCACCAACACGCGCACGGTGAGCTTCAGTGTCGACGATGGCAGTGCGCTCAATGCGCAAGGCAGCGCCACACGCCACATCGACCTCACGGCCGTGAACGATGCGCCCACCTTGAGCCTCAACCCGAGCCCCTTGGTCTACACAGAGAACGATGGCGCCGTGTCCATCGACGCCAGCCTGAGCCTGAGCGATGTGGACAGCAGCACCCTGGTCGGTGCCAGCGTGCAGATCTCCACAGGTTTGGCGCCAGGTGAGGACCTGCTCACCTTCGTCAACCAGAGTGGCATCAGCGGCAGCTACGACCCAGCGACAGGCTTGCTCAGCCTCAGCGGCACGGCCACCGTGGCGCAATACGAGGCTGCATTGCGTGCTGTGGTCTATGTGAATGTGTCCGATGCACCCAGCACAGCCACACGCACCCTCAGCATCACGGTGAACGACGGCAGCGCCCTGGCCGGCCTCAGCCGCGACATCCAGGTGGTCTCGGTCAATGACACGCCGGCGATCACACTCGACGCCAGCCCGATTGCCTTCACCGAAGGACAACCAGGCAGCACCGCGTTGGACGACAGCCTGAGCCTGAGCGATGCTGACGGGAACACCCTCACCTCAGCCACCGTGCACATCTCATCGGGTTTTGCCAGCGGCCAGGACATGCTGGGTTTTGTGAACCAGAACGGCATCAGCGGCAGCTACAACGCCAGCACCGGCGTGCTCACCTTCACGGGCAACGGCACCCTGGCTGCCTATGAAGCCACCTTGCGCCAAGTCACTTACACCAACACCAGTGTGGCCCCCACAGGCACCACACGCACCTTCACCTTCTCGGTGAACGATGGCGGCTCAGGCCAAGCCACAGGCAGCGCCAGCCGCGACATGGAGGTCATGTCCATCAACAGTGCCCCCCAGTTGGTGACCGACCCGACACCCACTGCCTACGTCGAAAACCAGGCGGCCACATCCATCTCTGGCAACCTGCAACTGCAGGACATCGACAGCCCCACCCTGGTGGGCGCCACTGTGCACATCGAGAACTTTGTGGCAGACCAAGACCGCCTGGAGTTCATTGCACAAAACGGCATCAGCGGCGCGTTCAACCCACAGACAGGTGTGCTGACCCTGGCAGGCACGGCCACCTCTGCGCAGTACGAAGCAGCGCTGCGCTCGGTCAGCTATGTGAACAGTTCTGACAATCCGGACACCACGCAACGCCAAGTGTTGATCACTGTGGACGACGGCAACGCCTTCAACCACATCGCCATTGCCAGCAGCACCATCGAGGTCACTGCGGTCAATGACGCGCCCGTGATCTCTGACCAAACCGACGTGCCAGTGACGCAGGGCAGCAGTGCCAGCCTGGCCGGCCACTGGTTGACGCAAGACCCTGACAGCGCCTCGCAAGCCTTGACCTACACCCTGCTGGCTGCACCCCAACAAGGCCTGCTGTACCGGGCCAATGCGTTGTTGGCGGTAGGCAATCAGTTCACACAAGCCGAGCTCGATGCAGGCCTCGTCGTGTACCTGCACACAGGCCAGAGCCTCGCAGCGGACACCCTGCAACTGAGCGCCTCCGATGCACAAGGCGCCAGCCTGAGCGGCGGCCCGATCACCGTGAACTTGCCAGTCAGTGCGCAAGCCGTGAACGCCGGGCCCAGCATCGTCAATGACGGCACCAGTGGGCTGGTGAACCTCCCCGATACAACACCTACGGTTGACCGCCCCGAGACAAGCACAGGCAAGGCGGCCAACGCAGCGACAGTTCGCGACAAAGCCAACGGGGGCACGCCAGTGGCGCCGGCCACACCCAGCCAAGACGAGAGCAGAGGCGGGCCCAGCAGCGTCATTGCCCGCAACATGAGGGCCAACCCCGACATGGCCTATGAGGCACCCCGCGCTGGCCGTTACCAACTCACGGCGATCGAAGCAGCAAGGCTGGTTCAGACCGACTTCAACCTGGTGCTCAAGCTGATTCAAACGGCGGTGAGCAACACCCTGCCGCAGGGCCTGAGCGTGGTGCCCAACCTCAGCCTGGAAGGCACACATGCCCAGATCAACAAGCTGAGCTGGGACATCCCTTCCTCCGAGCACCGCCTGCCTCTGATCGGCCAGGTGTCGCCACAAGCGATTGAGGCCTCAGGCATTGCACTGACGGTGGGTGCCGTGTGGTGGATCTCACGCAGTGCCACGCTGTTGGGCAGCCTCTTGCTGAGCACCCCTATCTGGCGCTCCATCGACCCGCTGCCTGTCTTCGCCACTGGCGACCACGAGGACGACGACCCCGACACCCAGACGCACGAAGACGCCGTGGCCGAGCAGATGTTCGACGAAGGCGGCCAAGCGCACGCCGAGGACATGGTGATTGGCTGAGCAGCCCACAGGATCCAGCTTAAAGCGGCGCCCACTCCGCCCGATTGCGGCCTTGGGCCTTGGCTCGGTACAAGGCCTCATCGGCCCGCTCGACGGCCAGGCCCAGGGCCATCTCTGCCACCGGGTTCACCGTCGCGCCGCCCACTGACACCGTGACCAAGCCATGGCTGGATCGCGCATGCACCATGGAGGCAGCCCTGACGTTCTGGATCACGCGCTCGGCCACCGCCTTGGCCTCAGCCAAGCTGGTGTTGGGCAAGAGCAGCACAAATTCTTCGCCACCATAACGAGCCGCCAGATCACCTGCACGGTGCACCGTGGCGCCCAGGGCCTGGCCAACCTTGCGCAGGCAGTCATCGCCCGAGGCGTGCCCGTAATGGTCGTTGTAGAGCTTGAAGTGGTCCACATCGATCAGCAACAGGCTCAGCGGCAGCCCCCCGCGTGAGGCGCGCCGCCATTCGTCTTCCATCACCTGGTCAAAGCGACGGCGGTTGGCCAGACCGGTGAGCTTGTCTTCCCAGGCCATGCGCTCCAGCGACAAGCGGCGCAGCACCACGGTCACCAGGTCGTCCTCCACCACGCGGGCTGCGCGCCACAGCACGAGGCCCACCAGCAGGGGCAGCAAGAGCACCATCAGGCGCTCCTCCGACGGCAGCCAGGCGGCCACGCCCAACAGAGGCAACAAGGCGCCAAGGGCGTAAGCGCCCTGGATGCGCGGCACCGCCGCCAAGCGAGAGACCGCCAGAACCGGCGCCATGCAGATGAACACGAGCACCAAGGGGTGCATGGGGGCCGGCAAAAACGGGAGGGTCGCGCCCAGGGTGCCCCAGCCCAAGCCAGCCAGACCTGCCGCCATGGCATGCGGCCCCAACTGAATGGACAAGCCAGAGCCCTTGGGGGCCGTCGCCAGCTTTTGCCCCATGCGCCAATGGCACACATGGCCCAAAGCCATGAAAGCGCCCCAGGCCAAAATGGGATGACCCACCGTGGGCCACAACACCACGGACACCAAAGCCATGCCCAGCGCATTGAGCACGAGAGCCTCTGCCCGACGCCGATAAACGTGCCGGATGCACTCGGAGGTCAGCTCGTGAGGATCGAATTTTGTGTTGCCAGTTGAAACAGTCACGATCCCAAGGGTCAATTCGTTACGTTTATCGATGTGCGCCAGCATACCCCGCAAGTTGGGGGAGCCCTCGATGGTACAAACACTCTGCGGCAAATCTGGCATCTGAAGTAGAGTCAAATCAGAGCGTCGCATTTGCAAAGCGTGCAGGCTCCGCAATTCCACCCAAGTTTCTGACCCGAGGTTCACCATGCAGAAGTTCATCTCCCAATTGACCGCCTTCATCAAAGACGAAGAAGGTGCAAGCGCCATTGAATACGCCCTGATTGCCGCCCTGATTGCACTGGCCATCAGCGTGGGTGCCAAGGCCTTGGGTGGCCAACTGAACACAACGTTCGCCACGATCGTGACCAAGCTGGCAGCAGCGCTTCAGTAAGTTCACTCCACTGCAGCAGCACCAGCCCGTGATCGTCGCCTGCAGGAATTCGTTCCTGGCAGGCACTTTGGGTTTGAAGAACAGGCCATGGAACATTTTCCTCAATCCCTGGGCCTTTGCGTCTGGGCGGCCTGTGCTGCATGGTCTGATTGGCAACACAGGCGGCTCCCGAACACCCTGACCTTGGGCGGCTTGCTGGCTGCTGCGGCAAGCACGGTGCTGTTGGGCCGCAGTGTCCTCGGCTCCGACCCCACATTGGCTTGGGTCGGATTGGGTTTGGCTTTGGGCCTGACGCTGCCGGGCTACGTGATGGGCAAGCTCGGTGCCGGCGATGTCAAACTTTTGATGGCCATGGGCTTACTCACCGATTGGCACACCTTGTTGCTGACTTTTGTGGTGGGCTCCATGGTGGGCTTGGCGTTGGGTTTGTGGCCGCTGGCACGCCGCTGGCTGCAAGACACACTCTCAGTGACGCTGGGACAGCCAGGCTGGCTGTCGACACAGGCACCCGCCAAGGGCCGGCACATCCCCTATGGCACGGCCTTGGCGGCAGGCTTTGTCTGTGCCCTGTCGCCCGCCATGAGCGAGTTCTGACACCATGCTCACTCGAACTGCCCCCCCCAAGCGGCGCAAAGCGGCCAAAGCCCGAGGCGCCGCGGCCATCGAATTTGCTTTCATTTTTCCTCTTTTCTTCGCCATTTTGTACGCCACGGTGAGCTACAGCCTCACATTGCTCTTGCAAATGGGTTTGAGCAATGCCGCCGCTGACGGTGCGCGCACGGCCATTCAACTGGTCGACCCCTTGCAATTCAACCAGACCGGGTTCAACGAGGCGACCAAACAACGCATCAGCCAAGCCGTGAAAGCCTCCCTCGGATGGTTGTCCAAGGCTCAAGTGGCAGCCATCGTCGCCAACATCAAAGTCACCACTTCACCAGACCCTGGCAATGGCGTCGGTTCTTTAGATGGGGTGCGCATCAACGTTCAGGTGCTGTGGAAGAACTACAGCAGCACCCCCCTCATTCCTAGCATCGACGTGCCCCTGGTCGGCAAGGTACCTGCCTTGCCGCAAGACCTGAGTGGCTCGGCCTCGATGCTTTTGCGTTGACCTGACATGAACAACCAACTGCTCAAAGTCCTGGCTGCACTGCTGGCCTTGGGTGCTCTGGGCGTGGCTTATCTCGGCATCCGTCTGAGCCAGCAACCGACAGCACCTGCGCCAGCGCCAACGGCAGCAGCCAGCCAGCCCACCTTCCAGGTGCTCGTGGCCGCCAAGGCCTTGCCCGCTGGGCAAGCCATTTCGTCGCAAGATCTGATCAACATGGCCCGCAACAGCCTGCCTGATCAGGCCATCACCAGCGTGCAAAGCGCGCTTGGCCGCATTCCGACACGGGACATTGCACAAGGCGAGGCCATGCAGGAGAGCATGTTCCTGGCGCCGCGCCTGTCAAACCTGCTCAAGCCGGGCGAACGCGCCGTGGGGGTCCGCATTGACGAGGTCGTCGGCTTGGGCGGCTTTGCCGAACCTGGCGACCTGGTGGACGTGCTGGTTTTCATCACCGGCACGCGAGAGACCAATGACACCACCACCTCGTCTGTGGCCGTGCGTGCGGCTCGCGTCCTGGCTTTTGGTGACGACACCTTGTTGAGCCAGGCACCAGAGGCGAGCCACAGTGCAACCGAACAGGCCAAAGACGCAACCGGCGTCAAAGAAGTTGAAAAGGCCCGAGACCGCAGACTCAACCTCAAATCAGCGGTGCTGGCCGTGCCAGAGCAGGAGGCTTCTCGCTTGATGCTGGCGTCCAGCCAGGGCCAGATCAAACTGGCCTTGCGCCCGGCCAATGAGACCGCAACCGCGCCTGATGCTGAGGCACCCGGCATTCGCAATGTCCAAAGCGAAGGCCGTGGCAGCCCCCCCCGCAAGGGCGTGGTGACCTTGGGTGAGTTGGCCCAAGCACCCAAACCCCCAGCACCGGCTGCATCAATGGCTGCACGTCGAAGCGCACCTGCACCCACCATGGAAATTTTCGAAGGATCGACCCTTCGCAAGGTACCGCTGTGATTGATCGATCTCTGTTTTGCAAACCAGCCATCTTGAGCAACCCGAAACCATCTCGGCCCCTGTTGGCAGGTGCATGTGCGCTCACCATGATTGTCATGGCGCTGGCGCTGGGGCCTGCACCGTCGGCATGGGCCGCAGGCAGCAGCAGCGCAAACGCCAAGGCCATGCGTGTCGAGGTGGGCCAGCAGCAAGCCTGGCCGCACGGGCGCGCGATCACACGGGCGGCAGTGGGTGACCCCGAAATCCTGGGCGTGAGCCCGATCGGCAGCAACGGCCTCTTGCTCACAGGCAAAAAGCCAGGCAGCACCACCGTCACCATCTGGGACGACAAAGGCAGCGAGCCCGCACGCCAGATCAACGTGCTGGTCAGCCCCAACCTGACCGCGATGCGTGAGTCGGTGTTGGGCGCGGCAGGTGCTCGCGTTGATGTGTCTGGCCCCACGCTGAAGCTCTCGGGCGAGATGCGATCGCTCGACGCCCACGACAACGCCACTCAAGCCGCCAAGGCTGCCCTGCCCGCGAAGGGGTCGGCACTGATTGACACCACCACCAGCCAGTACGACGTGCAGGTGCAAATCGACATCAAGATCCTGGAGGTGAGCCGCCAACGCCTCAAAGAAGCTGGGCTGCACTACACCCATTCCGGTGCCAGCGGTACGCGTGGGTTGTCGGCTCCTGGCACCTTTGCAGGCTATAAGCAGCAAGCAGGTCAGAGTCAGGTCTCAGGCACCTCGAAATACGACGCGATCAACGGACTGCAAACCACACAGACTTCGTCGCAAACATCGAGCGCGCTTGAGTTTCTCTCGTACGGGGGCAACGTCCCGTTCTCAGATGCCTTCAACATCTTTGCAGCGGGCAGAGATGCCATTGCGATCTTCAGTGCGCTCGAAAGCAATGGATTTGCTTACTCGTTGGCGGAACCTTCCCTGACAGCCTTGAGCGGCCAGACAGCCACCTTCCTGGCAGGCGGCGAGCTGCCCATCCCCTTGAGCACAGGCATCGGCGGTGTGACGGTCGAATTCAAACAGTTCGGCATCCGGCTGAACCTCACCCCCTTTGTGCTGGACAACCAGCGCATCGTGTTGAAGGTGTCGCCTGAAGTGAGTGAAATTGACGAGGCCTTGAGTGCACGCCTGGGCAACTTTGTGGTGCCAGGCCTGCGTGTGCGGCGCACGGACACCACCGTTGCTTTGGGCGATGGCGAGACCTTCGTGATCAGCGGCCTCATGAACCGCAACACCAAGAGCGTGATCAACAAGTTCCCCGTCTTGGGCGACATCCCCATCCTGGGCGCTTTTTTCAAATCAACACGCTTCGAGAAGGACGACCAGGAGCTGCTGATGATTGCCACGCCTCACCTCGTCCGCCCC
>JBEANX010000043.1:0-5193 GCA_041165245.1 Pseudomonadota bacterium | reverse complement strand
GCTGAGCAATCAACCCAAAACTACGATGAGCCATTGTCTCAAAAAGACCGGCTGGAGGCCAGCAAAAGGCCAGCAATAACCCTCAGGCCCAAGCGCCGGGCAACCAAGCCAGGGCAGGTGTGACATTGGGGATGCTCAGCTCGGCGTCGTAACGGGGGCCCAGGAAATAGAGCCCGTCGGGTGAAAACGTGGGCGCAGCAACCTCACGGTTGCGCGCGTCTCTGACCATGCGCATCCATTCAGGCCCCTGCGCGCCCGAGCCGATCGCGACCAGGCAGCCCATGATGTTGCGGATCATGTGGTGCAAAAAAGCCTGGCCTTCGAAATCAAAGCGCCAGTACACGCCCTGCCCTTGCAGCGCAGCCGATGGCCCGCGCGCGCTGACCGTGTCTTGCGGATAGACCGGTGGCCACAGCGCATCTGGAGAAGTGGGCAGCACGGGCAACTGCGGTGTGGCGCATCGGGTGATGCGGATCTCACGCAGGGTCTTGACCGGCGTGGGCGACTGGCACTGCGAGGAGCGAAAGCTGCTGAAGTCATGCTCGCCAATCAGGTGCTGGGCCGCATCTTCCATGGCCGACTGCGACAGTGGACGAAACACCCAGCCAACCCTGCCAGCCTCCAGCGCTGGGCGCACCGGCGCCTGCAGGACGATGTAGGTGTAGCGCCTGCCTCGAGCGCTGTTGCGCGCATGGAAGCTGATGGGCACCTCCAGCGCCCATTGCACGGCGATGTCTGGCGGCAAAAAGGTGTTGGTGCCCCGCACCCAAGAAAAAGGCTCACGCACCAGCGGCGTGTCGAGGTGCACCACCTGGTTGATGCCGTGCACACCGGCATCGGTGCGCCCCGAGCACATCACGGAGGTGCGTTGGGTGGTGAACCCGGCCAATGCTGCCTCCAGGGTGTCCTGCACCGTGCCACCACCCAGCTGGCTTTGCCAGCCTTTGTAGGCGCCGCCCAGGTATGAAACACCAAGGGCGACCCGCCGGGTCGCCCTTGGTTCAGGCGCGGCGCCTGGGGCCTCAGCCCCGGCGCCATCAAACAAAGATGGGCCCATCAACCCAGGTTGTCGAGCATGTTGCGGGCCTTGGATTGCAGCGAAGCGTCTTGCGTGGAGGCAATGACTTCCTGCAGCAACTCACGAGCGCCATCGACGTCACCGATCTGGCGGAACTCTTCGGCCAAGTCCAGCTTGCGAGCCATGGGGTCAGAAGCAGCGTCCACCTCGGGCAAGGCCACTTCACCCACAGGCAAGGGCTCTTCGGCTGCCGCAGGCTCATCCAGATCCAGGTTGATGCTCCCCAGGTCGAACCGCGACGGTGTATGCTCAGGTTCGGCAGACGCCTCAGCAGCCAGCTCAGCCAAAGCAACGGGCTCGGTAGGCGCTACCGCCTCAAATGAGACCGGTGGAAACTCTTCGGGCTCAACGGCAGCAGCCAGATCAGGCAGGTCAAAATCCAAGCCTTGATCAGGCAGCGAAGGCACTGCTTGCTCGGCCAGTGGCTGAGGTGCAGGCTCCGACACGGCTGGGACCGATGGCACTTCAGGGAAGTCCAGCGGGGCTGGGGCAGAGATGTCAAGATCCAATCCCGCATCCAGATCTGGCTCAGGCATGGGCTCAGGGGCGACTGCCACCTGCTGTGCCATGGCGGGCATCACAGACACCGGCACGGTGCTGGCCCCCAAAGGCTCGAAGGCCTCAGGTTCAGCCATGACATTGGTCGCAGGGTGACCGCCTGGCTGATACAGCTGGTTGTCGGGGTCAATGCTGAGACCCATTTCCTGGGCACGGACCCAGTCTTCGCCCTCACCACCCGTGAATCCAAACAGCTGAGTGGCCAACTGCTCGAAACCCTTGGTGTCACGGCGCTTGGCATACACCTCCAGCAGCTTGGTGCGAATGGCCAAGCGGTCAGGATTGCTGCGAAGCGCTTCCTTGAGGATCTCCTCGGCTTGAAGGTCGCGGCCATAGGCCAAATAAACATCGGCTTCGGCCACAGGGTCAACGTCACCAATGGCGTCAAGCTGGCTGAGCGAATAGCTCATGGACGAAGGGCCACCGCTGGCGTCCCGCGTGTCCACCCGCTGACCACCCGACGCACCGAAGAAGGAGTCGGGTTGCAGACGGCTCTCAAGGAAGGATGTCTCTGAACTGTCTGGGCGGCGACGCGAGCGCAGGAACAAACCAGCACCTGCAAGACCGGCCACCAACACACCAGCACCGGCCAGCATGAGGGGGTCAACCGACTGGAAGAAGCCAGGCTGCTCGGCAGGTGCAGGCTCCACGGGGATCTGCACGGGCTTGGGCAGGGTCGGCGCCATGGGTGCAGGTTCAGCAACGCTGGCGGCCGAAGCAGCATTGGCCACTGCCGTTGCAGCACCGGACGCGACTGGCTCAGGCACAGAAGCGGGCGCAGCCACACTGGCAGGCACCGATGCGGGCGCAGGCGCCGAAGCCACCACAGGCGCGGGAGCCGGTGCCGAGGCTTTGACTTCAGCTTTGGGCGCAGGGACAGGGGCACTCGCCACCACGGCTGGCGCTGGCGCGGGCTTGGCAACCGGGGCGGGGGCTGGCGCAGGCACAGGCGCTGCCGGTGCCTTGGCAACCGAAGCCGGTGCAGTTGGTGCAGGCGCCTTGACCTCGGGCTTGACCTCAGTTTTGGTGGGGACGGCCTTCGATGCAGCCTGCTCCTTGAGCTTGCGCAACTCGTCGAGGTTACGAGACAACTCGGTCACGCGGGTGCCGGTGTCTTGCTGAGCACGGGCCTTGGAGAGCTTGTCTTCCACGCCAGGCTGGCCGGAAGCCATGCCACCCTTGCTCAGCGTGAGTTTGTCAGGCGAAGGCGCAGCAGTTTGCTTGCGGTCTTGGACTTCAGCCTCAACCTTGCCCTTGGCCTGGCGCTCCTGGGCCGGCTTGACCGACTCGGCCACACCCGTGGCCAAACGCTGGCGGTAGGCAGAGAAATCACTGCTTTGCGCCACGATGACCTGACGCGCCTCTTGTTGCGTCACAGCCTGGGCCTTCTCGGCTGTGGGCACTTGCAGCACCACACCAGCCTTGAGGCGGTTCATGTTGTTGCCCTGGAAGGCCTCGGGGTTGGCACGGTAAAGGCCAACCACCATCTGATCCAGAGACACCCCGGGTTTGATCGTGCGTTCGGCGATTTGCGAAAGTGAATCACCCGAACGAACCTTCACGGTCTGGCCATTGGCCGCAGGGGCCGAAGCAGCAGCCACGGGCGAAGGCGCCGGAGCAGGCTTGACGGGTGCAGGCGCAGGCACCGGTGCGGGTGGCTTGCTGGCCACTGGGGCTGGCAAGGGTGCTGCCTTGGGCTTGCTCACGGGGGCAGGCGCAGGAGCCGAAGGGGCTTGAGCCACAGGGGCTGGCGCGGGAGAGGGAGCTGCTGCCCGCGGCACCGGGGCTGGCGTGTCCATCGCGGGCGAGGTCAGCGCAGGCGTTTGGGCCGACTTGGGCGCAGGCGGGTCAAACAGCAACGTGTATTCACGAACCAATCGACCTGACGACCACGACAGGTCGAGGATGGCGTCCACAAAGGGCTCGGTCACAGCGCGGTCGCTGCTCAGGCGAAGCACGGAGCGGCCATCGGCACGCTTTTGCAAGGCCACATTGGTGGCGCCGAGCACTTGGTTGTAATCGACGCCGGCGGCGCGGTACGTTTCAGGCGAGGCCATTTTCGACTGCAGCGAAGCGGCTTCCTCGGGCGTGATGCTGGTGACGTCGATCTCGGCACGCAGGGGTTCGCCCAGGGCCGACTGCACATTCAGGCGCCCCAGGCCCAGAGACCACGAGGCCGCCGGCGCCAAAGACAGTGCGGCAAACGCCGCCGCCAGCGCTACTTTTTTGGCAGCGAAATGACTGCGGGCGCCACAAGCCCCCTGCGATCCAAGGTTCACAGGCGTGGTCCCAACTGACATCGATCGATCTTTCAAAGCATCCCCCGGTTCGCTCCATTGCGGGCATGGCCAAGCCAACGCCCGTGGACGATAGAAGAAATCACAATAGCATCAAGCAGATAGGGTGACAAGCTCACGCATTTACTGATCCGCAGATCAGCGCGTGCTCACACCCCTTCTGGATGATTCTGTGGGGGGCATTGTCGCCCGATGGCAACAACGCACCGTCAAAACTTGTTACAGAGGCCACCGAGGAGGGCCTCAGAACAACAGAAGCAGCCCCAGATCAGGCGTCCAACAGGATGCGCAGCATGCGGCGCAGAGGCTCGGCAGCGCCCCACAGCAGCTGGTCACCGATGGTGAACGCGCCCACATACTCGGGGCCCATGGCCAGCTTGCGGATGCGGCCCACAGGGATCGTCAAGGTGCCAGTCACGGCCACAGGCGTCAGGTCCTTGATGGTGGCTTCGCGCGTGTTGGGCACGACCTTGGCCCATGGGTTGTCAGCCGCGATCATGGCCTCGATCTCTTCGGTCGAGATGTCCTTCTTCAGCTTGAAGGTCAAGGCCTGGCTGTGGCAGCGCATGGCGCCGATGCGCACGCAAAAGCCATCCACTGGCACTGCGGGGGAACCAAAACCTTCGCCCTGGCCCAGGATCTTGTTGGTCTCGGCCATGCCCTTCCACTCTTCCTTGGACTGGCCATTGCCCAGGTCCTTGTCGATCCAGGGGATCAAAGAGCCGCCCAGGGGCGCGCCGAAGTTGGCGGTCTCAGCACCTGTGAGGGCACGTTGCTTGGCGATGATCTTGCGATCGATCTCCAGGATGGCGCTCTTGGGGTCGTCCAGCAGCGAGCGCACTTCGGCGTTCAGGGTGCCGAACTGGGTGAGCAGCTCACGCATGTGCTGCGCGCCACCACCCGATGCGGCCTGGTAGGTCTGGGTGGACATCCACTCGACCAGACCGGCCTTGTACAGCGCGCCCACGCCGATCAGCATGCAGCTGACGGTGCAGTTGCCGCCGATCCAGTTCTTGCCGCCCTTGGCCAGCGCGTCCTTGATGACGGGCATGTTGACCGGGTCCAGCACGATGACGGCGTCGTCCTTCATGCGCAGGGTGGAGGCAGCGTCAATCCAGTGGCCGTTCCAGCCGGCGGCGCGCAGCTTGGGGAAGACCTCGGTGGTGTAGTCGCCGCCCTGGGCGGTCAGGATGATGTCGCAGCGCTTCAGAGCGTCAATGTCGTGCGCGTCTTGCAGCGTGGTTTCGTTTTTGGCCAAGC
>JBEANX010000042.1:0-3253 GCA_041165245.1 Pseudomonadota bacterium | reverse complement strand
GCACGCCGACCACGCTCCTTCCCCAGCCGCTCTTGCCTCCAATGACAGGGTGGTGCTGTCCGGCATCGGCATGGTGCTGCTGGGCGCCTTGGCCTATGCCGTTCATTACGGCAGCTTGGGCCTGACCCTGGGCATCGGGCTCGTGCTTGGCATCGCTGCGGTGGGGGCTGCGCTGGTGTCCAAGGGGCGCCTGTTGAGCCGGATCGCGCTGCCCGTGTTGGGCATGGGCATGGTCGCTTTGCTGATTCACTCGGCCCGCGGCCACAACGAGGCGCACTTCGCTGTCTTTGCCTTTTTGGCAGTGTTGGTGGTTTACCGCCGCGCTTTGCCGATCCTGGCGGGTGCCACGGCCATTGCCGTGCATCACCTGAGCTTCAATTACATGCAGGCTTGGGGTTGGGGCCCCGTGTGTTTCACCGAGCCCGGGTTCCTCAAGGTGGTGGAGCATGCCCTGTATGTGGTCGCAGAAAGCGGTGTGCTGCTTTACTTGGCCAGCCGCGCGCATGCTGAGTTCCGCACTGCCGAGCAACTCACAGCCCTGGCCGAGAACATCCTGAGCGCCGATGGCACCGTCAACCTGAGTGTGGCCCATGTCACCACCAGTGACCCGGCCACGCGCAAGCTGATCGAGGCCTTGACGCACATCGCCGCAGCAATGGACCAGGTTCGACAAGCCTCGGACACCATCCGCGCTGCCTCGGCCGACATCTCGCAAGGCAACATGGCCTTGCAGGCCCGCACCGAGCAGAACGCATCGCACCTGCAAGAAACGGCTGCGGCTGTCGAGCAGATCGCAGGCACGATTCGCTCTAGCTCCGAGAACGCGCGTCAAGCCAACACCTTGGCACTCAAGGCCTCTGGCGTCGCGGCAGACGGCGGCACAGCGGTCTCCCGCGTGGTCGACACCATGACAGGCATCCAGAACTCCAGCCGCAAGATCACCGACATCATTGGCGTGATCGACGGCATTGCCTTTCAGACCAACATCTTGGCACTCAACGCCGCCGTGGAAGCGGCCCGAGCGGGTGAGCAAGGCCGCGGCTTTGCTGTGGTCGCTGGTGAGGTTCGCACCTTGGCGCAGCGAAGCGCCGAGGCCGCCAAAGAGATCAAGCAACTCATCACCGCCAGCGTCGAGCAGGTCGAATCAGGCAGCCAGCTGGTGGGCGCCACGGGCGTCACCATTGGCGATGTGGTGGTGCAGGTCAAACACGTCACAGATCTGGTGAGCCTGATCTCCATCTCCAGCTCCGAGCAGAACGACGGCATTGGTCAGATCAACACGGCCATCAACCAACTGGACCAGAACACCCAGCAAAACGCGGCGTTGGTCGAGACCACGGCTTCGTCGGCGCTGAGCTTGCAGCACATGGCCGACGAGCTGCAGCGTGCGGTGGGCGTCTTTCAAATGCGAGATCTGCGCATGGCGTGAGCGAAGCAGCGCGCACAAAAAAGGGCTGCCCTGGGCAGCCCTTTTGTTTGGCTTGGGGTTGCAGGTCTTCAGCCGATGCGCCCCAGCAGCAGGTACTCCATGAGCACCTTTTGAACGTGCATTCGGTTCTCCGCTTCGTCCCACACGACCGATTGCGGCCCGTCGATCACATCGGCCTCGACCTCTTCGCCGCGGTGGGCGGGCAGGCAATGCATGAACAGCGCATCGGGTTGCGCCACGGCCATCATCTCCAGGTCGACACACCAGTCGGCAAAGGCCTTCTTGCGCGCTTCGTTCTCGGCCTCGTAGCCCATGGACGTCCACACGTCGGTCGTCACCAGGTGGGCGCCACGGCAGGCGTCCATGGGGTCTTTGAAGACCTTGTAGCAGCTCGTGTCGCTGATGCCGGCCACTTGCGGGTCGATCTCGTAGCCGCTGGGCGTGCTCACGTGCACCGTGAAGCCCAGGATCTCGGCAGCCTGCAGCCAGGTGTTGGCCATGTTGTTGCCATCGCCCACCCAGGCCACCACCTTGCCCTTGATCGAGCCGCGGTGCTCAATGTAGGTGAAGATGTCGGCCAGGATCTGGCAGGGGTGGTACTCATTGGTCAGGCCGTTGATGACAGGCACGCGCGAGTTGGCCGCGAACTTGACGATCTTGGCCTGCTCATAGGTGCGGATCATCACGATGTCGACCATGCGCGAGATCACGCGGGCGCTGTCCTCGATGGGCTCGCTGCGGCCCAGCTGGCTGCCATCGGTGGTCAGGTGCACCACCGAGCCGCCCATCTGGTACATGCCCGCTTCAAAGCTCACGCGGGTGCGCGTGCTGGCCTTCTCGAAGATCATGGCCAGGGTGCGGTCCACCAGAGGCGTGTACTTCTCGTAGTTCTTGAAGCGCTGCTTGATCAGGGCGGCGCGCTCGAACAGGTACACATACTCCTGCTCGCGCAGGTCCTTGAACTGCAGGTAATGTTTGATCAGGCTGTGGCCGGGCTTCATCGCATCAAGCCTTGGGTTCGCTGAGAAACTGGCGCACGATGGGCACCAGGATGGAGACCAGCTCGTCGGCCTCGGCCTTGGTGAAGATCAGCGGTGGCAGGAGGCGCACCACGGTGTCGGCCGTGACGCTCAGCAGCACGCCGGCTTCCAGCGCACGGTTGAGGATCACGCCGCAGGGGCGGTCCAGCTCGATGCCGATCATCAGGCCTTGGCCGCGGATGTCTTTCACGCCAGGCAGCTCGCCCAGTTCTCGCTTGAGCGCGTCCATCAAATGGGCACCCACCGTGGTGGCATTGGCCATGAGGCCGTCGGCCTCCATGATCTTGATGGTCTCCACGCCAGCGCGCATGGCCAGCGGGTTGCCGCCAAAGGTGGTGCCATGGTTGCCAGGCTTGAGCACGTGGGCAGCCTTGGGGCCACAGACCACGGCGCCAATCGGCACGCCCGAGCCCAGGCCCTTGGCCAGGGGCATCACGTCAGGCAGGATGCCAGCCCATTGGTGGGCGAACCACTTGCCCGTGCGGCCGATGCCGCATTGCACTTCGTCCAGCATGAGCAGCCAGCCTTGCTGGTCGCACAGGGCACGCACGGCTTGCAGGTAGTCGTTGCGGGCGGGGTTGATGCCGCCTTCGCCTTGGATGACTTCCAGGAACACCGCCGTCACATTGGGGCGGGTGCGTGCGACTTCTTCCAAAGCCCTGATGTCATTGAGCGGCACGCGCACAAAGCCTTCGAGCAGCGGCTCAAAGCCGGCATGCACCTTGGGGTTGCCCGTGGCCGACAGGGTGGCAATGGAGCGGCCATGGAAGGCCTTTTCGTACAC
>JBEANX010000041.1:0-8283 GCA_041165245.1 Pseudomonadota bacterium | reverse complement strand
CCGCTCGCAGCATGATGTACGAGCAGTACGGACCAGATGCTTACACGCGCGGCCTGAATGTTTACACCTCGGTGCGGATGAGCGATCAGGTGGCGGCCACCAAGGCGCTGCGCAAAGGCCTGATGGATTTCGACCGCCGCCAGGCCTGGCGCGGCCCCGAGGCTTTCATCGACCTGCCCTCTGACCCGAAGCAGACCGACGTGCGTGTGGCTGAAGCCCTGGAAGACCACCCCGACAGCGACAACATCCATGCCGCAGTGGTGCTGAGCGCCTCACCCAAACAAGTGACGCTGCTGCTGCAAAACGGTGAATCCATCGACGTGGGGCCAGATGGCTTGCGCGGCCTGGGCGGCGCTTTGTCTGAAAAAGCACAACCCAAGCAACAGGTTCGCCGCGGCGCTGTGGTGCGGGTGGTGCAAGGGCACGACAGCAAGTGGCAAATCGTCCAACTACCCGAGGTGGAAGGCGCATTGGTTGCATTGGAGCCACGCACGGGTGCGGTGCGAGCCATGGCTGGCGGTTTCGATTTCGAGAGGAACAAGTTCAACCACGTGACGCAGGCGTGGCGCCAACCAGGCTCGAGCTTCAAGCCTTTCATCTACTCGGCCTCTTTGGAAAAGGGCTTCACGCCCTCCACCACCATCAACGACGGCCCCCTGTTTTTTGACGCTGCCACCACGGGCGGTCAACCCTGGGAGCCCAAAAACTACGACGGCAAGTTCGAAGGCCCCATGAGCATGCGGCGCGCGCTGGCCAAGTCCAAGAACATGGTGTCGATCCGCATCCTCAAATCGATCGGAGCCAAGTACGGGCAGGACTGGATCACGCATTTCGGCTTCGAGGCCAGCAAACACCCAGCCTACTTGACCATGGCTTTGGGCGCAGGCTCTGTCACCCCCATGCAGATGGCCGATGGCTATGCGGTGTTTGCCAACGGTGGCTACCGCGTGAACCCCACTTTGGTGATGAAGGTGACGGACATCCGTGGTCACATCCTGGCGCAAGCCAAACCTGTGGTGCTGGATGAATCCATGCGAGCCATCGATGCCCGCAATGCCTTCCTGATGTCCAGCTTGTTGCAGGAAGTGACTCGCTCAGGCACTGCCGCCAAAGCACAAGCCACCCTCAAACGCCCTGACCTTTACGGCAAGACCGGCACCACCAACGATTCGATGGATGCCTGGTTTGCTGGCTACACCACCCGCTTGGTGGCTGTCGTCTGGATCGGCCACGACACCCCGCGCAAGCTGGGCGACAAAGAAACTGGCGGCGGCCTGGCCCTGCCCATCTGGATCGACTACATGCAGACGGCCTTGCGAGGCGTTCCCGTGGAAGAGCCCACAGCACCCGAAGGCGTGGTCAATGTGGGCGGCGAGTGGTACTACGAAGAATACACACGCGGCACGGGGGTGAGGGAGTTGTCAGGCGAAGCCGATTCGGGCGACGCCGCACCCCCTCAATCTGACGAGAAAGAAAAGCGCAGCATCCTGGACCTGTTCGGCAGCGGTGACAAACCTGCCCCTGCAGCGCCCGCTCAGACCCCGCCTCAGCCGCAGGCTCAATGAACTCGTGGGGTGGGGGTGGCACCTCCCCCCCCGAGGCGGGTTCGATGAAGTCAGATCAGAACTGCAAAACTTGGCCGGTTTGCTCGCTCAAACAAGTGGACAGCACCGCGAAAAAGTCATCACCGCTGCGGGTGTCCAGCCAACGGTCGCCCCCGCCGTAGCGGAAGTGAAAGCCACCACTGCGGGCCGCCAGCCACAATTCGTGCAGCGGGGGCTGCATGTTGACAATGAGCTGCGTACGGTTGGGCAGCACCATGGTGAGCATGCCGCCCGATCGCGCGGCGTCGACATCGACCACATCGGCGTCCAGCCAAGCATCGATGGCTTTTTCGATGCGGGCCAAGGCCTCGCGGGCAGCCTTGTCGTAGGCAGAATCAGGCCAGCCGGAGGGCGTGCTGGGGTCAGACATGAGGGGTCCTTAAAATGAGCGGCATGATGCAACAATCGAAAATTGTAGTGAATTGGGGGGCACAGCCCCCCCAGCCCCCCCAGCAAGGCGGGCCTGCGATGGGCCTTTGCGGCAGAGCTGCCATCAAGCTAGCCTGCGCAGGCCTCATGACAGCGGCGCTGGCTGGCTGCGGCCAAAAAGGTGCGCTTTATTTGCCTGCGCCCGCACCAGCCACTGCACAAGCCCCTGCCCAAACACCTTTTAACGCCTCATCCGCCCCCACACCATGACGCTGCCTGGCTCCCCTTACCTCTCCTTCCGCGGCGCGGACCTCTTCCTCGAAGACGCCAAGCTGGCCGACCTGGCCCGCGAACACGGCACCCCGCTGTATGTGTATTCCAAGGCGGCCATGTTGGGCGCCCTGGCGCCCTACCAGAAGGCACTGCTGGGCCGTGAACACTTGGTCTGCTATGCGGTGAAGGCCAACTCCAACCTGGCGGTGCTGCGCACCTTCGCCGAGGCTGGTTGCGGTTTTGACATCGTCTCAGCGGGTGAGATGGCCCGCGTGAAAGCCGCTGGCGGAGACATGGCCAAGGTGGTGTTCTCGGGCGTGGGCAAGACCCGCGACGAGATGCGCCTGGCGTTGCAAGCCGGCGTGAAGTGCTTCAACGTGGAAAGCACGGCTGAGCTGGAAGTGCTCTCGCAAGTGGCCAGCGCTGAAGGCAAAACCGCCCGCATCAGCCTGCGCGTCAACCCCGATGTGGATGCCGGCACCCACCCCTACATCTCGACAGGCCTGAAGGGCAACAAGTTCGGCATCGCACATGAGGTGGCGGTGGCCACCTACGTGCGCGCCGCCAGCCTGCCCGGCATCGAGGTGGTGGGCATTGATTGCCACATCGGCTCGCAGATCACCGACACCGCACCCTACCTGGACGCACTCGACCGGGTGCTCGACCTGGTCGAAGCCATCGAAGCCAAGGGCATCCACATCCACCACCTGGACTTGGGCGGCGGCCTGGGCATTACCTACACCGACGAAGTGCCCCCCAGCGCGGAAGCCTTGATCGGCCAACTGCTGGCCAAGATCGACGCGCGCGGCCACGGCCACCGCGAAGTGATGTTCGAGCCCGGTCGCTCCCTCGTGGGCAACGCGGGCGTGCTGCTCACCGAGGTGCTCTTTCTCAAACCGGGCGAGCAAAAGAACTTCTGCGTGGTGGATGCCGCCATGAATGATTTGATGCGCCCTGCCCTGTATGAGGCCTGGATGGGCATCATCAACACCAGCCAGCGCAGCGGCGAAGCAGAAACCTGGGACGTGGTGGGCCCGGTGTGCGAATCAGGTGACTGGCTGGGGCGCGACCGCTCACTGGCCGTGGAAGCGGGTGACACCTTGGCCGTGCTGTCGGCGGGCGCTTACGGCATGACCATGGCCAGCAACTACAACAGCAGAGGCCGCGCAGCCGAGCTGCTGGTGGACGGCCAAACCGTTGCCGTGATCCGTCGTCGCGAAACGGTGGAAGACCTCATTCGCCACGAACAGGCACTGTGAAACGTGGGGCGGCCTCGCTGCCACGTGCTGCGCACCAGGTCGGTGCGGTGTGCGCTGGATCGTGAGAATGCCGCAACATTTTGTTGCACCAAGGCAACAAGACGAGCAAAAGTGGGTCACTCCGCATGGTGTCTACCCCCCGACTCTGGTGGAATTGCTTCCAGCTCTTTACGAAGAGTTTGAGTCTGGACGCCTTGCGCGGAAGTACCAGGCTCTCCCGTTCAACTCTGGAGAACATTCATGAAAAAGTCTCTGATCGCTCTGGCTGCCATTGGCGCCTTCGCCGGTTCGGCCATGGCCCAATCGACCCCTTCGTCGCTGACTGTCTATGGCATCGTTGACCTGGGTTTGGTCAAGCAATCCAAGGCTGACGACGTGAACTCGGGCTTCGCCCTGGGTGGCCCTGGCGCGAATAACAAACAAGTGAACGTGGCTCAAGCCACGAAGTCACGCTTGGGTTTCCGAGGTGTTGAAGATCTGGGCGGCGGCTTGTCGGCCAAGTTTGCGGTCGAACATCGCTTCTTTCCAGACACGGGCGCAACCAACACCAGCGGTGGCAACCAGTTCTGGGACATGTCGATCGTGGGCCTGACCAGCCAGACCTATGGCGAAGTGACCCTGGGCCGTGACTACGGCCCTTACTTCTATGTTCAGTATTTCCTGGACCCATGGCTGAACCAAGGCATTGCTGAAGTGGGTGGCACCACGTTTGCGGTCGCTGGCTACAACGCTGCAGGCCACAATGCACGTTACAACAACGGCATCTACTACAAGGCCATGTACGAAGGCCTGACGGTCTTGGTGTCGGGCGGTGCTTCTGAAACTTATGGCACTGACAACCGCTATGGTGTTGGCGCCATGTACAACGCTGGCCCTCTGGGCCTGTACTTCGCCTACGACCGTGAACAAAATGCCAAGGTGGGTGCAGGCGCGGGTACGGGCAAGACTGACACGCTGATGCAACTGGGTGCTTCGTACGACTTCGGCGTGATCAAGCCACGTATCTTGTACGCAGCTTCGAAGATCGACTCCCGTTATGACGGCACCATGAAGCCCCGCTCGCTGACCTTGTCGGCCACGGTGCCTGTGAGCACTGGCATCATCAAGATCGGCTATGCCCAGCTGAACTGGAAGGGCCTGAACGGCGGCACGCAAGGCACTTTGGCCACTGCAGCCGACTACGCCGGCACGGAGAGCAAGCCGCTTCTAGCCAAGGCGGGTGCACCGTTGGTGGCTGGCTTGATGGCTGCCGGCGCAGAATCCAAGCAAACCAAGTTCGCGATCGGCTATGAGCACACACTGAGCAAGCGCACGGCCCTGTACGCCGATGCGACCTATGGCAAGAGCAAGAATGCTGCTGTGAACTCTGCCACGCTGCAAGTCGTGGGAGATTCGTCGGCCAGCGGTTTCGACATCGGCATCCGCCACTCGTTCTGATCTGACGTCGCCCGTCAGCGCTGAATGAAAAAACGCCCCGCTTTGCGGGGCGTTTTTCTTTGGGCGTTTGGTTTGTGCGAGTGGCGTGATTGCACGCCCCTGCCAAGCAGTGAACCGATGGCAGCAATGCACAGACCGAGCACCCAAAGAAAAACCGGGCCGAAGCCCGGTTTTTCATGCTCTGTCAAACCCGACCGCTTGCGCGGTCAGGCCGTGATCAGAAAGCGTGCTTGACGCCGAAAGCCAGGCCGCGGGCATTGTTGCCAGCATTGGCAGCCGACAGGCCGGTAGAGCTGTTGATGGCAGCACGGGCAGCGTCTTGATTGCTCACGTTGGTGAACAGGCCATACACAGCAGTGCGCTTCGACAGGTCGTACACAGCCTTGATGGCCAGGATGGTTGCGTCATCCTTGTCATTGGCGGTGGTCTTGTCGATGTTCTTGGCCTTGGACAAGCCAGCCGAGATGCTGAAGTTGGTAGCAACGGGCACAACCACCTTGGCGCCGTACAGCTTGGTGGTTTCAGCAGTCTTGCTGGTCTTGTCTTGCTCGAAGTAAGCCACAACCTTGGCAGCGCCGAAGTCATACGAACCGAACACCAAGACGGCAGTGTCCTTCAAAGACGCATTGGCAGCTTGCTTAGAGCTCAGGTAGCCCAAGCCTGCACCGAAGGGACCTGCAGCGTATTGAGCGCTGAAGCCATATGCCTTACCGGCGCCAGTGCTTGCTTCATTGCCGGTGGTCGCTGCAGCGACTGGCGTGGTGGTCGCGGGCAAACCAGTGCCAGCGGTGCTGTACTGCACTTGAGCGGTCAAGCCAGGAACGAACGTGGGGGCCACGTAGGTGATGGCGTTGTCCAGGCGACGGTAGGCGTTGCCAGAGAAGGTGCCAGCGATCTTGAAGTCGTCATAAGCTTGACCACCCAGGATGGCGGTGTTGCCAGCCAGAGCGCCAATCGACGAATCTTGACGACCAATGCGCAGGTCGCCGAAACCGGACGACACGCCAACCCAAGCAGCACGACCGAAGAAACGGGTGGCATCAGCGGAGCCGGTGTCAACACCAACAGCCGATTCCAGAACGAAGTTGGCCTTCAGACCACCGCCCAGGTCTTCCACGCCCTTGAAACCCAGGCGCGAAGAGGCCAGGTTGTCAGACGACACGCGGGTCAAGGTCTTGTCGCCCTTGACGCTTTCCAGCGAAGCGTCAACCACGCCGTACAGGGTCACGGACGATTGAGCGAAGGAACCAGTAGCAGCCAACAGAGCGGCCACAGCAACCAGAGTCTTTTTCATAGATATCTCCAATAAAAGCAGAGTCGTCTGCGGGCAACCTGAATGGGACCCTGCGACGAGCGAAAGTGCTTGAGTGGGCCAGCGGTAGCCCACCCTCGACAGACTGCATTGAACCAGGGTTTGCCCCCGCCGTAGCCGCCACCCCCTGGTTTTGCGGTAGTTCACAAGGCTATTTGTTGCGCGCTGACAACAAGGCCAAGGCTGTGATAATCACTGTATGAGCATACAGACCGACGACCTGATGCCCCTGCCCTCCGGCCCCAAGGGCAAGCCTCAAAAGGGCTGGGCCGAGCCGGAACGGGTGGTGGGCGCCTCCGTGGCCACCCCGCACGAGGACGCCATGGAGCGTGCCTTGCGCCCCAAGGTGCTGGACGAATACGTCGGGCAGCTGAAGGCACGCGAACAGTTGGAGATCTTCATCCACGCGGCCAAGAAGCGCGGTGAGGCGCTGGACCACGTGCTGCTGTTCGGCCCGCCCGGCCTGGGCAAGACCACGTTGAGCCACATCGTCGCAGCCGAGCTGGGTGTGAACCTGCGCCAAACCTCAGGGCCCGTGCTGGAAAAGCCCAAGGACCTGGCGGCCATCCTGACCAACTTGGAGCGCAACGATGTGCTCTTCATCGATGAGATCCACCGCCTGAGCCCGGTGGTCGAAGAGATCCTCTACCCGGCGCTGGAGGACTACCAGATCGACATCATGATCGGCGAGGGCCCTGCGGCCCGCTCCATCAAGCTCGACCTTCAGCCCTTCACGCTGGTGGGTGCCACCACGCGTGCCGGCATGCTGACCAACCCGCTGCGCGACCGCTTTGGTATCGTGGCGCGGCTGGAGTTCTACACGGCCGAAGAGCTCACGCGCATCGTGACGCGTTCGGCTGGCTTGCTGCATGCACCGATCGATCCGCAAGGTGCGCTGGAGGTGGCCAGGCGTTCACGCGGTACGCCTCGCATTGCCAACCGGCTGCTTCGCCGGGTGCGTGACTATGCCGAGGTCAAAGGCGATGGCCACATCACGAAGGACATGGCCGACAAGGCCTTGGCCATGCTCGACGTGGACCCGCTGGGCTTTGATGTGATGGACCGCAAGCTGCTCGAGGCCATCATCCATCGCTTTGACGGTGGGCCGGTGGGCCTGGACAATGTGGCCGCCGCGATCGGTGAGGAGCGCGAGACCATCGAAGATGTGATCGAGCCCTACTTGATTCAGCAAGGCTTCTTGCAGCGCACGCCCCGTGGTCGCATTGCCACGGCGCAGGCCTTCCGCCACCTGGGGCTGAACCCGCCGCAGAGCGACGATTCAGCGAGCTGAGCCCAAGCGGCTCGGCGGAGCTTGAGAACAACGCTCAGCGACGGCGCAGCAGGTGGGCGAACTCGTCCTTGCCTTGTGCTTCGAAGGTTTGCTGCTCGATCAGCTCGTTGCCCGTCTGGCGTGCAAAGGCCTGGAAGTCGCGCAGCGAGCTGGGGTCGGTGGCCAGCACCTTGAGCACTTCGCCGCTTTGCATGTCTGACAGCGCCTTTTTGGCGCGCAGGATGGGCAGGGGGCAGGTCAAGCCCCGGGCGTCAACTTCTTTGTGGATGTCCATGTGGTGTCCCTCTTGGTCTTGAAGTGTAGGCCTTGAAGCAGGCCGCTCAGGCGGGGAAGACGCCGGTCGAGAGATAACGGTCACCACGGTCACACACGATGAAGACGATGGTGGCGTCGCGCTGGGTGCGTGCCAGTTGCAAAGCCGCCCAGCAGGCGCCTGCCGCCGAGATGCCACAGAACAAGCCTTCTTCGCGGGCGAGGCGGCGGGCCATGTCTTCGGCATCGGCCTGGCTGACGTAGATGAGCTCATCGACGCGGCTGGGCTCGTAGATCTTGGGCAGGTAGGCTTCGGGCCACTTGCGGATGCCCGGGATGCGAGAGCCGTCTTGGGGCTGAGCACCGATGATGCGCACCGCTGGGTTCTGCTCTTTCAGGTAGCGCGAGGTGCCGGTGATGGTGCCGGTGGTGCCCATGGCGCTAACGAAATGGGTGATGTGGCCGTCGGTGTCGTTCCAGATCTCG
>JBEANX010000040.1:0-7430 GCA_041165245.1 Pseudomonadota bacterium | reverse complement strand
ATTTCTACAAGCACCTGGCCGTGAGTGGCCCCTTGAAGAAGGCGCCCCTGGTGTGGTCGTGCGGCGATCTCCACCTGGAGAACTTCGGCACCTACAAAGGCGACAACCGCCAGACCTACTTCGACATCAACGATTTCGACGAAGGCGTGCTCGCCCCCGCCACCTGGGATCTGGTGCGCATGCTCACCAGCATCTTGGTGGAAGGCCCCTCGCTGGGCATTTCGCCCAAGAAGGCCGAGGCCTTGCGTGATCTGTTCATTGAGCGCCATGCCCTGGCCTTGGCGGGTGGCAAGGCTTACTGGGTGGAGCAGCGCACTTCGGCCGGCTTGATCCGCGAATTGCTGGATGGCGTGAGCGAGCGTTCACGGGAGAGTTTTCTCGACAAGCGCACCACCGTCACCCAGGGCAAGCGGCAGTTCAATGTCGATGGCGTCAAAGCCATGGCACCCACCCAGGCCGAGCGGGCGCAAGTCCAACTCGTCATGAAACGCTTTGCCAAAACGCAGCCCAAACCTGCCTTCTTCAAGGTGCTGGACGTGGCCATCCGCGTGGCCGGCACAGGCGGTTTGGGGCTGGATCGCTATGCCGTGCTGGTGGCTGGCAAGGGCAGCTTGGACACCCAATACATCCTTGACCTCAAAGCGTCGATGCCTTCGTCTTTGCTGACCCGATTGAAGGTGCCGCAGCCGGTGTGGCCCAGCGAGGCTCACCGCATCGTAGCCACCCAGAGCCTCATGCAGGCCGTGCCCATGGCTTTCTTGCACCCAGTCGAGATGGGCGGTCGGCCCTTTGTGCTGCGGGCCTTGCAGCCCACCGAAGACCGCCTGGCCCTGGCGGGCAAAGGGCTCAAGCAGGAGGAACTTGCCGTGATCATCACGCACATGGCGCACCTGCTGGCATGGGCGCAACTGCGAAGCTCAGGCCGCCATGGGTCGGCCAGTGCCGATGATTTGGTGGCCTTTGGACAAGCCACAAAGTGGCGCGACCGCATGGCGGAGGCCTCGCAGGCTTGTGCCGAGCATTGTTTGCAAAGTGCGAAGCGCTTTCGGCAGCAATGGGACAAGAGGCGGGCACAGCAAGCCTCAAAATGATCTGGTTTTGAGATGCACTCAAGCTCAATCGCCCATCTTCATGCCTTCTGACGCCCTTTGACGCAGCCAACTGACATGCCCTCAAGCTTCCACGCCGCCATCATCGACCTCGACGGCACCATGGTCGACACCCTGGGCGACTTTGTCGTTGTGCTGCAGCACACCCTGTCTGACATGGGTTGCCACGCCATCGAGATCGCCCGGGTTGACCGCGCCTTCATCGAGCGCACCGTGGGCAAGGGCACCGAAGACCTGCTGCGCCGCAGCCTGGCCCACGCCTGGGGCCTGCCCGATGACGCCCGTGAGGCCATCGATGCCGTGCCCGAGGCGTGGCAGCACTACCAAGCCCACTATCAGCGCCTCAACGGCCAGCATGCCCAGGTCTACCCCGGCGTGCTTGAAGGCCTGCAAAAGCTCCAGGACCAAGGCGTGCCGCTGGCCTGCCTGACCAACCAGCCCACCGCTTTTGCCGAGCAATTGCTGACGGCCAAAGGCCTGCGCGGTTTCTTCAGCCATGTCTTTGGGGGCGATGCCTTCGAGCGCAAAAAGCCCGACCCGCTGCCGCTCATCAAGACCTGTGAGGCCCTGGGGATGCTGCCCTCGCACACGGTGATGGTGGGTGATTCCAGCAACGACGCCCAAGCCGCGCGCTCAGCAGGCTGCGGTGTCGTGCTGGTGACTTATGGCTACAACCACGGCCACCCCATCGCAGAGGTGCGTGCCCTGGCGCATCTGGCCCGCCTGGATGAACTTGACCTCAGCCAGCTTGGCTGAGGCTTGGCGTGATCACTCCAGCGCGTCCAGCAGCGGTGCGGGCTTGAAGTCCAGTAGGGCGTCTTTCAGGTCTTGCGTGGTTGGGCTTTTGCCGATCCAGACCCTGAGCACGGCGTTGTAGAAATCTTGCTGGCCAATGGGCAGGCCAGCGGCCTGGCCGTTCACGTAAAACACCGTGCCACGGCGAGGCACCCATTCGATGACGATGTTGTCGCCAGGCGCCATGCGGCGCAGTTTCGAAAAAGTGCGGCCCATGTCCACCGTGGAAGGGATCAGCCGCATGAAGTCATCGCGGGTGCTGTTGGCCTCGATGCCCCGGGCGATCAACTTGCCCAGGTCGTCAATGCGCATGGGCACCAGCATCACGAACTTGAGCTGCTTGGGCCCGTCCATGCTCAGGATCTCATCGGCCTTGTTGCTCTTGCGCGAGGTGTACAAGCCCACGGTGTAGACCTTTTGCACCGCCTTATAGCTCAGGCCCGAGCCATTGAGTTGCAGCTGCTGGCCTTCCACTTTCACCTTCGCGTCGTAGTGCACGCCCGCGATTTCCGTGTTGGACGCCATCGCGGGGCTGAGCAGGCCTGCCGACAAGGCCAGAGCAGCGGCACACCGGGCGGCCAGCTTCAGCGCTGGCGAGGTGCGGTGCGAGTGAAAAGACATCATGGTGGGTTCCGGTGAGGACAGCTCGCGTCGGCGTTTCATCTAATGGCGGCCATCACTTGTATTAGTCACATCGATGTTAACCGTGCGTTTGCCGCAGATCTTTAGGATCAACCCCCATGAAAGACAGTACTGATACACTGTTTTCATGTTCATGCCGCGCAAATTCACCAAAGGTTCGCACGACCGGGGAGCTTGGCCCTGGCGTCCCTGCGCGACCACCTGTTCACTGCAGGTCCGCTGAGCCGCGTGCGCCCGAACCGGGGTGCCGCTGACCCCCACACCCCCTGAACCGCCTTCGAGCTGCCACTGCGCGCTCAGGCTTCAGGCACGGAGCGCCAAGACATGATCACCCAAGCCCAATTCAATGAGCTGGCCGCACAAGGCCACCATCGCATCCCTCTGGTCGCCCAGGCCCTGGCCGACCTCGACACCCCGCTTTCGCTCTACCTCAAGCTCACGCAGGGCCACAAACACAGCTTCCTGTTGGAGTCGGTCGAAGGCGGTGCCCGCTTCGGCCGCTACTCCTTCGTGGGCCTGCCCGCCCGAACTTTGCTGCAGGCCACGGGGCACCATGTGCAGGTCATCACCGATGGCGACGTGGTCGAGACCTTCGAGGGCAACCCGCTGGACTTCATCGCGCAATACCAGGCGCGCCTGAAGGTGGCCGTGCCGCAAGGCCTGCCGCGTTTCATCGGGGGGCTGGCCGGCTACTTTGGTTATGACACCGTGCGCTTCATCGAGCCACGCCTGGCCAAGACCACCAAGCCGCAGGGCATCGGCACGCCCGACATCTTGCTGCTGCAGTGCGAAGAGCTGGCCGTCATCGACAAGCTGGCCGACCGCCTCTACCTGATCGTCTACGCCGACCCCAGCCAGCCACAAGCCTATGAGTGCGCCCAGGCCAGATTGGCCGAGCTGCAGGCTCGCTTGAACAGTGCCATCACCGTGCCCTCCACGGCCGCTGGCGAGGCCCATCCGATCGAGCGCCATTTCGCCAAGGCCGACTTTGAAACGGCCGTGCTGCAGGCCAAGGAATACATCGCCGCGGGCGACTGCATGCAGATCGTCATCGGCCAGCGCCTGCAAAAGCGCTTCACTGCCTCGCCCTTGAGCCTGTACCGCGCCCTGCGCTCGCTCAACCCCAGCCCCTACATGTACTACTACGACATGGGGGATCACCAGATCGTGGGCTCCAGCCCCGAGATCTTGGTGCGCCAGGAAAAGGTCGATGGCGGCGAGAAGGTCACCATTCGCCCCATCGCCGGCACGCGCCCCCGTGGCGTTACGCCCGAGGAGGACGTGGCCCATGAGCACGAACTGCTGGCCGACCCCAAGGAGCGCGCCGAGCACGTCATGCTGATTGACCTGGCCAGAAACGACATTGGCCGCATCGCCAAGACCGGCACCGTCAAGGTCACCGAGGCCTTTGGCATCGAGCGTTACTCGCACGTCATGCACATCGTCAGCAATGTCGAGGGCAGTTTGAAGGACGGCATGAGCGCGCTCGACGTGCTGCGCGCCAGCTTCCCGGCCGGCACCCTGAGCGGCGCACCCAAGATCCGCGCCATGGAGATCATCGACGAACTCGAGCCCGTGCAGCGCGGCATCTACGGTGGTGCCGTGGGTTACCTCAGCTTTGCGGGCGACATGGACGTGGCCATCGCGATCCGAACCGGTGTGATCAAGGATCAGACCCTGTATGTGCAAGCGGGTGCCGGGGTCGTTGCCGACTCCGTGCCTGAACTGGAGTGGAAAGAAACCGAGGCCAAGGCCCGCGCCGTGTTGCGCGCCGCCGAAATGGTCGAACAAGGTCTCTGAACACCCACGCCAGAACAGAAAGGACACCGCCATGCTGCTCATGATCGACAACTACGACAGTTTCACCTTCAACCTGGTGCAGTACTTCTGCGAGCTCGGTGAAGAGGTCAAGGTCTACCGCAACGACGAAATCACGCTCGACCAGATCGCTGCCCTCAAGCCCGATCGCCTCGTGCTCTCACCCGGCCCCTGCTCACCGGCTGAGGCCGGCATCTGTGTGCCTGCCCTGCAGCGCTTCACCGGCCAGCTGCCCATCCTGGGCGTGTGCCTGGGCCATCAGAGCATCGGTGCGGCCTTGGGCGGCAAGGTCATCCGCGCGCAAGAGCAGATGCACGGCAAGACGAGTGTGATCACCACCGATGGCAAGGGCGTCTACGAGGACCTGCCCGAACACTTCACGGTGATCCGCTACCACTCCCTGGCCATTGAGCGCGCCACGCTGCCCGAGTGCCTGGAGATCACGTCCACCACGCCCGATGGCGGGATCATGGGCGTGCGCCACAAGGGCCCGCAGCGAGACAAGAACTTCGCGCCCCTGGAGGGCGTGCAGTTCCACCCCGAGTCCATCTTGACCGAGCACGGCCACGCCATGCTCAAGAACTTCCTGCAGATGTGAGGGCGCAGCCATGAGCCAACTGAGCGATCAACAAGCCCTGCAACGCGTCATCGAGCACCGCGAGATCTTCCATGACGAGATGCTCGGCCTCATGCGCCGCATCATGCGTGGCGAGATGTCGCCGGTGGTCATGGCGGCACTGGTCACGGGCCTGCGTGTCAAAAAAGAAACCGTGGGCGAGATCGCCGCGGCCGCCCAGGTCATGCGCGAGTTCGCCACGCCCGTGGCGGTGGCTGACAAAGCCGCCATGGTCGACCTGTGCGGCACCGGTGGCGACGGACTGCACACCTTCAACATCTCGACCACGGCCATGTTTGTGGCGGCGGCTGCGGGTGCCCGAGTGGCCAAGCATGGCGGTCGCAGCGTGTCCTCCAGCACCGGCAGTGCCGATGTGCTCGAAGCCTTGGGCGCCTACATCAACCTCAGCCCCGAGCAAGTGGCTACCAGCCTGCAAGGCACCGGCATTGGCTTCATGTTCGCGCCCAACCACCATGGCGCCATGAAGCACGCGGCCCCCGTGCGCAAGGAGCTGGGCATCCGCACGCTGTTCAACATCTTGGGCCCGCTCACCAACCCGGCAGGCGCGCCCAATCAGCTCATGGGCGTCTTCCACCGTGACTTGGTGGGCATCCAGGCCCGGGTGCTGCAGCGCCTGGGTTCCGAGCATGTGCTCATCGTGCATGGCAGCGATGGCTTGGACGAGCTCACCCTGGCCGGCGACACCCACGTGGCCGAGCTCAAAGACGGCGAAGTCTTCGAATACACCGTGCACCCTGAGCAATTCGGCCTGGCCCAGCACGATGGCTCCGCCCTGCGCGTGAACAGCCCGCAAGCCTCGGTCGACACCGTGCGCCGCGTGCTCGACAACCAAAGCGGCCCCGCCCGCGACATCGTGCTTTTCAACGCCGGCGCCGCCCTGTATGCCGCCAACGTGGCGGACTCACTGGCCAACGGCATCGAACGTGCCCGCGAAGCCCTGGCCAGTGGTGCGGCGGCTGAGCGCCTCTACGCCTTTGTGCAGACCACGCAAGGCTTCAAGCCTGCCGCGTGATCCATGCGTGACACCTGATCGAGATCTCCCCATGTCCGACATCCTGAACAAGATCAACGCCGTCAAGCACGAAGAGGTGGCCGCGGCCCGCCTGCGTATCTCCAAAACGGCCCTGCGCGAACAGGCTGAGCACCGCCTGCGCGAAGCCCAAGACTTGCGCGACTTCGGCGGCGCACTGCGCGCCAAGCTCGACGCTGGCCACTCCGGTGTGATCGCCGAAATCAAGAAAGCCAGCCCCAGCAAAGGCGTGCTGCGCGAGCACTTCGTGCCCGCCGAGATTGCTGCCAGCTACGCGCAACACGGCGCCGCCTGCCTGAGCGTGCTCACCGACGAGCCCTTTTTCCAGGGCCATGCCGACTACCTCAAGCAAGCCCGCGCCGCCTGCAGCCTGCCGGTGCTGCGCAAAGATTTCATGGTCGATGAGTACCAGGTGTTTGAGGCCGCCGCCTGGGGTGCCGACGCCATCTTGCTGATCGCCGCCAGCCTGTCCGACCAGCAGATGCGTGATCTGGAAGCCGTGGCCCATGGCCTGGGCCTGGCCGTGCTGGTCGAGGTGCACGACGGCGAAGAGCTGGAGCGTGCGCTCGAGCTCAACACCCAGCTGGTCGGCATCAACAACCGCAATTTGCGCACCTTCGAGGTCACGCTGGACACCACCTTGGGCTTGCTGCCCCAGGCGCCTGCCGACCGGCTGTTGGTGTGCGAGTCAGGCATCCTGGCCGCCGCTGATGTGCAACGCATGCGCGCAGCCAACGTCAACGCCTTCCTGGTGGGTGAGGCCTTCATGCGCGCGCCCAACCCAGGTGCCGCGCTGGCCGAGCTCTTTGCATGAGGTGCTTTGTCCGATGTGCATCTTCTGGTGTGACTTGAGCCGTCTTGACGCGACTTGAGCCCGTGTTCGCCGCCTCCAACACCCTGGTTGAGCCGCTGCAGGACCAGTTCCGCCGCGTGCCTGAAGCCTGGCTAGCCCTCACCGACGCATTCGCACATTCGCCCACGGGCCAAGCCCTGATCCAGCGCGTGGAAGCTCGCCGCGAGGCGGGCGCCACCATCTACCCCGCCGATGTGTTTGCGGCCCTGCACGCCACACCGCGCGATCAAGTGCGTGTGGTCATCCTTGGGCAGGATCCTTACCACGGCCCCGATCAGGCGCATGGCCTGGCCTTCTCGGTGCTGCCAGGCCAAAAGGTGCCGCCCAGCCTGAGAAACATCCACAAAGAGATCGCTCGCAGCCAGGGCCAAGCCGCCTCGGTGGGCGCATGCCTGACCCCCTGGGCCGAACAAGGCGTGCTCCTGCTCAACACTGGTCTCACGGTCGAAGACGGCCAGGCCGCCAGCCACGCCGGTTGGGGATGGGAGTCCCTGACGGATTCGCTCATCGCCGACCTGGCCGCGCACGGTGGCGACAAGGTCTTCA
>JBEANX010000039.1:0-7749 GCA_041165245.1 Pseudomonadota bacterium | reverse complement strand
CACGCGCCACCACGTCAACATCACGATGACGCAGGCCAAGGCGGTGAGCAACTACACCAACTCGATCCTGGCCAACATGGAAGCCACGGACGACGGCTACGACGAAGCCATGCTGCTGGACAGCGCCGGTTTTGTCTCCGAAGGTGCGGGCGAGAACCTGTTCATCATCAAGAACGGTGTGATCTACACGCCTGACTTGTCGGCCGGTGCCTTGAACGGCATCACGCGCAACACGATTTTCGCGATCGCCAAGGACATGGGCCTGGAGATCAAGGAAAAGCGCATCACCCGCGATGAGATCTACATCTGTGATGAAGCCTTCTTCACAGGTACGGCGGCTGAAGTGACACCGATCCGCGAGCTGGACCGCATCGAGATCGGCGCCGGTTCGCGTGGCCCCATCACTGAGAAGATCCAGACGGCGTTCTTTGACATCGTCAATGGCCGCAATCCCAAGTATGCTGAATGGCTGACCAAGGTTTGAACCTTCTGACTGCTGGAGCAAACGCATGAGCACGAATGCAACGTCCCCCAAGGCTGTGGTTGAAGTGACCGCCGCCGATGTGCAAGGCCCTGGCGTGGTGTTCTGCCCGAACCCCAAGCAAGCCCTGTGGAGCAACCACCCGCGCGTCTACATCGACGTGGCCAAGACGGGTGAAGGCCGCTGCGCCTATTGCGGCACGGTCTACAAGCTCAAAGAAGGCGAGCACATCCACGGTCATTGATCGGCTGGCTGTCGCACAACAAAAAGCCCGCTTGATGCGGGCTTTTTTCATGGTCGGGGGCCGGGCCCTGGGGCTCACATGGCGGGCTTGTAGAACACGTAGTCTGCCTGATAGCTGACCACCTGGCGCATGCCTGATTGCAGGTTGGTGCAAGGCGTGCTGGGTGCCACGCCACCCTTGGTGTTGAGGCGCTGGATGTAGCTCACGCCTTGCATGCTGCCCGAGCCAGTGGCGGGGTTGGCCTTGACCAGTTGCAGGGGGATGGCGCCTGGCATGTTGGGGGCCACGGCGACTTGTTTGCCGGTGACTTTGGAGCCGTCCATCGATTCCCAGGTGGGGCCGGCGTAGTACTTGCCGACCGTCTTGCTGCCGTCGGTCAGGTTGGCCACGGGGCCGACGAAAGCCCATTCGAACTGGTCAGCCATGTCCTTCTTGGCGCGGCATTCATAAGTGATCTCTCCGCCAGAGGTGACGGTGTATCCCGATTGCACCTGGCCTGCCGGCACGCGAACGGCCTCGGGCAAGGCGGCGTTGTCAATCTTTGGGGCCATGGCGCAGGCCACGAGCAAGGCAGGGATCAGGGGCAGCAAGGGGCGAGCAACGGTGCGGATCATCTTGAAACTCCAGGTGGGTTGAACATTCAGCCCCGGTCATTGGCCGGGCTTGATGGTTCCTTACGCAGGATGTCCGCAACTGGATGCACAGATCTTGAGGGTTGACGGCACTTTCGTGCATGAATGCACGGTCTGGGGCAGATCTCACCTGCTCCGTGACCGAGCAACGCCATGTCAGACCTGGAGCTTGCCCACCGAAATCACCGGCCCTGTGGGGGCGCCCGTGGGGGAGCCACCCGTGGGCTCAACGCTGACCGCAAAGCCGCCGTTGCCTTTGAGCAGCGAGGCGCGCAACACCGTGGTGGTGTGGTCGCTGGCGATCAGGCCCAGGGACTGGGGCGGCTTGCCATTGGCGGGCAGGGCCCAGAGCTCCAGTGCTTGTTGGGCCGTGACCTTGGCGCCCGAAAGCGGCTTGAGCACGAGGCTGCGCCCGTCACCACTGATGCTGGCCACGAACTGGGTTTTCATGCTGTCTGAGGCTTGTTGCAAGGCTGGGTCGGTGCTTTGCATCACCACCACGATGGGCGGCTGCACGGGCAGCGGTTGCTGCAGGACCACGCCCAGGCCCACGGCAGCCACCGTGGCCAGCGCGGCCCAGCTTTGCCACAGGGCCAGGCGCTGCCACCAGCGGGTGACGATGCTGTCGCTGCTGACACCGGCTGGTGTGCTGGCTTCCAGCCCGAACAGGCGCTTTTGCAACTGGGTCCACACCTGCGGGCTGGGCTCGACGGGCTTGATGTCGGCTGACAGCACGTTCAAGCGGCTTTGCCACTCGTTGACGGCGCTTCGCAAGGTGGGGTGGGCAGGCAGCAGGCTTTCAAAGCGGCGGCGGGCAGGGCCACGAAGCGTGCCCAGGACATAGTCGGCCGCGAGGCGGTCGGCGAGGGTTTGACGGCTGTAATCCATGGTCAGTTCAAAGCCACAGCGGCCCGCTCCAGACAAGTCTTGAGGCCTTGCATGCCTCGGCGCACCCAGCTTTTGACGGTGCCCAGGGGGTGTCCCATCTGCTCGGCGACTTCTGCGTGGGAGAGGCCTTGGTAATAGGCCAGTGCCAAGCAGCTTTTTTGCTCGGCGGTGAGGGTTTGCATGCATTGCTGAAGCGCGCGCGCCTCAGCGGCATTTTCAAGCTGCTCCTGGGGCCCGGGGGCGTCGTCGGCGATGGTGTCCAGCAAGTCATGGGTCGTGTCCTCGTCCGGGCCGGCCACGGTGCTGCTGATGGTGTTCACCTCGGTCTGCTTGCGGCGCAGGCTGTCAATGGCGCGGTGGCGAGCGATGCTCACCAGCCAGGTCGAGGCCTGACTGAGCGCCGGGTTGAAGCTTTGCGCAGCGCGCCAGACGTTGATGTACACCTCTTGCAAGACATCTTCGGCTTGGGCCCTGTTCCCCTGTATACGCAGGATCACGGCGAGCAGATGCGAGCTGCTGTGTTTGTAGAGCGTGTCAAAAGCCGCACGATCGCCCAATGCAACGCGGCTGATCAGGCTGGGGAGGTCGGCGCTTTGCTTCATCGATCGTGTCGGCTGGCAGTGTGGTCATTGCATTCTAGGCATTCGGGCTGAGGTCTGCGCCTTTTGGGGCGGGACACCTACAATCCACCCACCATGAAAGTCACACGCGATTACGTTCTGACGCTGTCCTGCCCTGACGCCAAGGGCATTGTTCACGCGGTTTCGGGCCTGCTTTACCAAGCGGGTTGCAACATCATCGACTCGCAGCAGTTCGGCGATGTGCTGTGCGAAGACAGCACCGACTTGTTCTTCATGCGCGTGCACTTCGATGCGCCTGAGCACCTGGCCGATGTGAAAACGCTGGAGAACCTTTTCAGCCACGTGCGTGATCAGTTCAAGATGCAAGCCACGATCCGCAGCGTGGCCGTCAAACCGCGTGTGCTGGTCATGGTGAGCAAGCATGGGCATTGCCTGAACGACTTGCTCTTCCGTTGGCGCTCTGGCTGGCTGGACATCGAGATCCCGGCCATTGTCTCGAACCACCCCGATTACGCCGAGCTTGCCGCCAGCTATGGCATCCCCTTCCACCACCTGCCGTTGCCCACGGGTTCGGGCGCTGAGGTGAAGCGTGCGCAAGAGCAGCAGGTCGAGGCCTTGGTGCTGGAGCACAGCATTGACCTCGTCGTGCTGGCCCGCTACATGCAGATCCTCAGCCAGGATTTTTGCCGCTTCCTCAAGGGGCGCGCCATCAACATCCACCACAGTTTCTTGCCCAGCTTCAAAGGTGCCAAGCCTTACTACCAGGCGCATGATCTCGGTGTGAAGCTGATCGGTGCGACGGCCCACTACGTGACGGCTGATCTGGACGAAGGCCCCATCATCGAGCAGGATGTGCAACGCGTGGACCACACCTTGAGCCCCGAAGGCTTCACCGCTGTGGGCCGCGACGTGGAATGCATCGTGCTGGCCCGTGCCGTGAAGTGGCACACCGAGCACCGGGTGCTCATGAACGGCCACAAGACGGTGGTTTTCCGCTGACCTGAAGACACAAGGACAGACACGCCATGGCAGATGCTCGCACCAAGGTGGCCCAGGCGGCCCTGATGGCCACGGCGCAAGACACCGAGGCGGCCTTCTACGAAGCCTTGCAGCAGGGCGATGCCGAGCGTTTGATGTCCCTGTGGGCCGATGATGACGAAGTGGCCTGTGTGCACCCAGGCGGTCCACGCTTGGTGGGACTGGGGTCGATCCGCGTGGCGTTCGAGGCCATCTTGCAGGTGGGGGGCTTGAACATCGAGCCCGTCAATGTGCGCTGCGTGGAAGGCCCGGGTTGCTCGGCGCACCATGTGCTGGAGAAGGTGCAAGCCATGACCGACGAAGGCCTGCAGACGGCCTATGTGCTGGCCACCAATGTCTACATGCGCACGGCCCAAGGTTGGCGCATGGTCGCGCATCACGCCAGCCCCGGCCAGCGTGACGACATGCAGGAAATGATCGAAGCCAAATCGGTGCTGCATTGATGTACGCCGCCCTTCCATGAACCATTGGAAAGCACCTTGGTGGCTCGGTGGCCGAGGCCCCATCGGCGGCAATTTGCAGACGATCTGGCCGGCGCGAATCTCGCGCCACTGGCATGACAAGCCCCAGCGTTTCACGGGCCGGCGCGTGCGCATCGACACACCCGATGGCGATTTCGTGGACTTCGACTGGCTGGTCGATCAGCCTTTGGCCAAGTCGCCCGTGCTCATCGTCTTTCACGGCCTGGAGGGCTCGTCCCGCAGCCACTATGCGCAAGCCTGGGCGAATTGGGCGCAATCGCAAGGCTGGGCCTGCGTGGTGCCGCACTTTCGGGGCTGCTCAGGCGAGATCAACCGATTGCCCCGTGCCTATCACAGCGGTGATTTCGCCGAGGTGGGCTGGATGATCGAACAGGTCGTGGCGGCTTGCCCAGATGCACCGCGCGTGGCCGTTGGCATCTCGCTGGGTGGCAATGCCTTGCTGCGTTGGGCGCAAGAGGCCGGGCACAGCGGCGCCAGCCAGGTCAAGGCTGTGGCCGCCATCTCTAGCCCCTTGGATTTGGCTGCTGCGGGCCACGCGATTGGCAAAGGCTTCAACCGGCGTGTCTACACCCGCATGTTCCTGGACACCATGAAGCCCAAGATGCAGGCCAAGCTGCTGCAATGGCCCGGCTTCATCGACGCGCAGGCCCTGGGCGCTTCGCGTGATTTGTACGAGTACGACAACGCCGTCACCGCGCCGCTGCACGGCTTTGCCAACACCGAAGACTACTGGTCGAGGTGCTCAGCAGGCCCCCGCTTGGGCGGCCTGGTGGGCATCCCAGCCCTAGCGCTCAATGCTTTGAACGACCCATTTCTGCCTGCCCAGGCTTTGCCCAAGCTTGACCAAGTGAGCCCCTGGGTCACCCTGTGGCAACCTGCGCATGGCGGCCATGTGGGCTTCCCAGGTGGGCGCTGGCCGGGCCATGTGGCACCCATGCCGCTGGCTGTGGGCGAGTGGCTGAAACAACACCTCTGAGGATTCAAGATGGACGACATCGTCAAGGCCGCGCTGAAGAAGTGGCCCAACGTGCCGAACTGCTACGACTGGCTGGCCCTGGACGCCAGAGGCGACTGGTACATGCGCGACGACCGCATCCAGGCGCAAGGCCCCTTTCCGCAGGTCAAGGGCAGCCGCATCCTGCACGACAAGCTCAAGGACTTCATCTGCCGCAATTACGAGGCGGATGAACAAGGCGCCTGGTTCTTCCAGAATGGACCGCAGCGCGTGTATCTGTGGCTGGAGGCCGCACCCTGGGTGATCGGCATTCAGGCCGATGCCACAGCGCCGAATGGCTTCAGGCTGGAGACCCACACCGGCTTGCCGATCACCGATGTGCAGGCCTGCTATTTGGACGAGCACGGCCGCGTGTTCCTGCGCTTCGAGCGTGGCCTGGGCGTGGTGCGCTCCATGGACATGCTGGCTGCGGCCGATGCCATTGAGGCTTTGGGCTGGGTGCCGCAAGAAGTGGCGTTTGACAGCCTTCCCTTGGCGCATGGCTACCAGCTGCACCCCTTCCCGCCGACACCTGCTGTCACGCATTGAGCAGTCTCGCAGTGGGTGACGTTGCCTGTCGCTTGCCCATGAAAAAAGCCGCTCCTCGGAGCGGCTTTCGTTTGAGCAATTGAATGCTCAGGGGGCTGAAGCCGCAGGGGCAGCGTCACTGGCGGCAGCGGCGGGGGCTGCAGGCATTTCGAACTTGGCGCCACCGGCGTTGGCCATGTAGGCCACGGCGCGCTTGATTTCGATGTCAGCGTATTCGCCACCACCTTGGGGAGGCATGGCGTTTTTGCCCTTCATGGCGTGGTCCCACAGGGTTTCCAGGCCTTGGCCAATGCGAGGGGCCCAGGCGGCTGCATCACCATACTTGGGAGCGCCCAGAGCACCGGCAGCGTGGCAGCTGGCGCATTGGCCCTTGAAGACCTCTTCACCGGCTCGCGAACCCGCGGCGGCCGTGACGGCCTTCACTTGAACGGCTGCCACCGGCATGATGCGCGCGGCCACGGCTTGAGCGGCCAGCGCATTGCTGCCAGCGCCTTCCTTGGCCACGGAGTTGACGTAATTGACCAGCAGGGCGATGACGGTGATGGGCAGCACGAACGCCACGACGACCGCAAGGATCAGTTGCTTGGGCGTCTGGATGGGGCCATCGTCATGGGATTGGGGCGCTTGGCTCATGGAGTCCTCGGGTGAAGGATGGGCAGATTGACAATCGCAGGATTATAAAACCCTGCGAGGCCTGGGTGATCCGCTCTGTTGACACAGGTTTTGGTCCACTTGTGACGCCAAGCGGACAGCCTTGCAGCGCATTTGACCGCAGGGCTTGACAAAGCGGGGCTGCTAGAATGTGTACGGGTTCACTGCAATGGTGAACCTTTGGCGCCCGTAGCTCAATGGATAGAGTATTGCCCTCCGAAGGCAAGGGTTGCTGGTTCGATCCCAGCCGGGCGCACCAATAAAATCCAATGAAATCAAGCCCTTAGCGTAATCGCAAAGGGCTTTTTTTCTGTCCGGTGGGAAAAGAGTGGGAACTTTGGGCTGGTCCGGACATTTTTTGTCTTGTTGCTGTCAAGGCATAGGGCTTCACGCATCCACCGGGTGCCCCCCATCGGAGGGTGTTAAAAGTGCCCGTTTTCCCTCGGTCACGCGGTGTTCCTTGGCTTAGGTTGTGGAGTACGATTAGGTAGCACTAGTGACCATCATGAACATCAAGCCTCTTCCCCGAGTTCTCTACCGTAACAACCCATTGGTTGAGGTCATTGCACAGGTTCGATTTTCTACGCAGTTCGGGATGCGTACGGCTGCGCCAGCCGAGTTCCAGGCTGCGCTTGGCTCTGATTACCCTGTCGTTTACGTTGAGCAAATGAGGGGCATGAACTTCTCTTTCGAGGATGGTGCTCAAGTCCAGCAGTCAAGTGATAACTTCAATATTTACCACTTTGACTCCCTCGATGGATTTTGGCGAGTTTCTTTGTGTCACGAGTTTGTAGCGCTGACCTGTCGGCGATATAGCGAATGGGCTGATTTTCAGGTGCGACTTAACGCTGTGCTGGATCGCTTTATTCGGTGTTATAGCAACGTTGGGGCATATACCCGGGTGGGCCTACGTTATCGCGACGTATTAATTAGAGAAAGTCTCGACTTGGCTGGTGTGCCGTGGAGGGATTTGCTGGCGCCTTGGGTTCTTGGTGTCTACGGCGCAGGTTCGATGATTGAGGCAGGTGAAGAATATCCTGGCGTCGAGTCGGGTATTGAGATGGCTTTGAACCAAAGTGTTCTGAACTTGTCGGGCTGCAAGGTCGGTTTGATTTCTGGCCTGGCTCAGAATCCGGATGGTGTTCGAGGTTTCTTGATAGATACAGACTTTTATATGGAGGGGTTAAATGCTTGGAGCTTGGAAAATAT
>JBEANX010000038.1:0-10281 GCA_041165245.1 Pseudomonadota bacterium | reverse complement strand
CAGAAACGGGTCTGGTACCACGACACGCACAATGGTCTCGGCCGACGAGGTCGACACGGTGATGAACTGCACGCCAGCCTTGCTCTGCGCCCAGGCACCAGGCAAGGCAAAAGCGCCCAAGGCGCTCAGGCAAGCGGCCTGGATCGCATGGCGCTTGAGTGCGCGGCTTCGAGAAAGATGGGTCATGTGGGCCTCCGGTTGTCTCAGGGTGCAATGCGTGTTTGCATTGCGTGAGACCGGAGGCTAGAGACCGCGTGGCAGTGTGCCTAGCCCTGTGCCCCTAGGACTTGGGAGGGGCAAGTTAGGGGGGCCCTAGCCTTAGGGCCCTAGCCCTAGGGACCCATTCACCCCTTCAGGGGATGATGGCCATGCTTCGGATGGGCTCGCCGCCGCCAATGGCGCCAATCAGCTTGGCTTGCCCGCTGCCCAGGTTGACTTCGTACAGCTTGGATTCGCCGCCGTTGCTGCGGTTGGTCATGAGGTAGGCGGCGTTGTTGACATCGGAGATGTCGAGCGCTGCCGTGTCGAATCGGTCGATCTGCAAGGGCCCAATGGCTTGGAGCTTGCCCGTGCTGGGCGAGACCACGGGTGAGGCGCCCTCGACCGAGCCTTGCACCACCAGGTAGCCCGTGCCCGCGTCGATGGCGTAGTTGGTGGTGATCTTCTCGTTGACCTTGTTGTAGGTGTAGGCCACAGCGACGATGCGTGGCTTGGTGTTGCCCAGCAAATCACCCGAGCCGTAGGCCAGCATGCCGTCGGGCTGCACGCCTGGCTGGTTGGCATCGCCATCGACTTGGGCGCCGGTGTCAGGGTGCACTCGCAGGTTGTGGCCCAGGTCCGAGACCAGGCGGATGCGATCGACCGTCGGGTTGAAATTGAAGCCGTAAGTCTGGCCGGGCGGCAGAGCCAGCGGGGCGCCCACGGCCGTGGCCACCACCGTCTGGCTGTTGATCTTGAGCAAGCGGCCCTTGCTGCTCAGGCCGAACAGCTGCCCTTTGGCCACCTGGAAATCCAGCGCAAGCAGGGTCTCGTTAGGGTCCAGGCCTTTGATGGGCGCGCGCGAAAGAATCTTGCCTGGCTCGGCAGCATTGAAGGTGATGAGCTGGTTGCCAGGCGTGACCGCCACCAGCAACTCGGGGCGCTCGCGCACCGGGGCCAGTGCTTCGGCGCTTGTCGTCTGGCGGGCCTCCTTGGCCTTCATGTCCTGCAGGCCCTTGAGTTGCGGCATGTAGGCGCACGCGCCGAGCGACAAGGCCAAGCCCAAGGCACTCAGGGCTCGCAAGGAGCGGGGCAAGGCGGGGGCAGACATCTTCATGGGCACCTCATGCATGGGTAAGCTGGACATTCCAGCATAGCGTGACTGATGTGTTTCTTTGGGTTCGCTTGCGCACCCTTGGGCTCACTTTGCGCGCCTTTGCGCACCAGGTGGCAACATTGCGCACCCAAGCGCAGGCTTTGCTGGCACCCAGCCGCCGACTCAGTGGACAATGTCGGGTTTGCCGAGCTGCTACCTGAGTGCGCCCATGACCGATTTGACCTTGACCCGACCCGACGACTGGCACCTTCACGTGCGTGATGGCGCCGCCATGGCCAGTGTGGTGCCTGCCACTGCGCGTCAGTTCGGCCGGGCCATCATCATGCCCAACCTGCGCCCGCCCGTGCTCACCACCGAGCAGGCCCTGGCCTACAAGGGGCGCATCCAGGCCGCCGTGCCCGAGGGCGTGAGTTTTGAGCCCCTCATGGTGCTCTACCTGACCGACAACACCCCCGCTGAGGAGGCCCAACGCGCCAAAGAGGCGGGCGTGGTCGCGTTCAAGCTTTACCCGGCCGGTGCCACCACCAACTCTGACGCTGGCGTGACCGACCTGCGCAAGACTTACTCGGTGCTCGAAGCCATGCAAAAGGCCGGTCTGGTGCTGTGCGTGCACGGTGAGGTCACCGATGGCGATGTCGACGTTTTCGATCGCGAAAAAGCCTTCATCGACGAAAAACTCATCCCCCTGCGCCGTGATTTCCCTGAGCTGAAGGTCGTGTTCGAGCACATCACCACCAAGGAAGCCGCGCAGTACGTGAGCGAGGCCGACCGCTTCGTGGGCGCCACCATCACACCGCAGCATTTGCTCTACAACCGCAACGCCATCTTCATGGGCGGCGTGCGCCCGCATTACTACTGCCTCCCCATCCTCAAGCGCGAAGAGCACCGCTTGGCCCTGGTGCAAGCGGCCACCAGCGGCAGCGAGAAGTTCTTCCTGGGCACCGACAGCGCGCCGCACGCAGCCCACCTGAAAGAGCACGCCAGCGGTTGTGCCGGTTGCTACAGCGCGCCCTGCGCCCTCGAGCTCTATGCCGAGGCCTTTGAAGCCGCTGGTGCGCTGGACAAGCTGGAAGGTTTTGCCAGCTTCTACGGTGCTGACTACTACGGCTTGCCGCGCCACACCAGCACCGTCACCTTGCGCCGTGAAGACTGGGTCGTGCCCGAGACCTTGCCCTTTGGCGAGACCGTGATCAAGCCCTTGCGCGGTGGTGACACCCTGCGCTGGCGCCTGGCCTGATCAAGGGGTCTTGATCTGATGTCCAAAGCCCAGGCCCGAGCGCTGCGCTTGCTCAACCTCGTGTGTGAAACGTTGCCGCGTTTCATGCTGCCGCGCCCCACGATCGCCGGGCAGCGGCTCGACCCTTTCCTGGCCATCCTGCGCCGCCTGCGTGCGCTCAAGGGCGGCCCGGCCATCTGGTCTTTGAGCCCTGAAGCGGCCCGCGAGCAATGGCGCAAAGACCTGCTGCCCTTGCGCGCCCAGTGGCCCGTGGCTTCGGTCGATGACATCGAGATCGATGGTGACGACGGCAAGCTCATGGCCCGCCACTACCGCCCTGAGGCCGCGCAGGCCCTGCCGGTCTTGCTGGTGTACTTCCACGGCGGCGGCTATGTGCTGGGCGATCTGGACACCCATGACGACATCTGCCGCCAGCTGTGCCGCGACGCAGGCGTGCAAGTGCTCTCGGTGGCTTACCGCCTGGCGCCCGAGCACCCCTTCCCCAGCGGCCTGAACGATGCGGTGGCGTCCGTCCGGTGGGCCCGCTTGCACGCAGCGGCCTGGGGCATCACGGCAGAGGCCGTGGCCGTGGGGGGCGACAGCGCGGGCGCCACCTTGGCTGCGGTGGTGGCGCACCAATTGGCGCGCGAGGGCCAGGCCCCAGTGGCGCAAATCCTGTTCTACCCCGGCACCGACCTGATGAGTGAGCGCCCTTCGCAGGCCTCTTACAGCCACGACCTCTTCCTGTCGGTCGAAGACCGTGCCTGGTTCTACCAACACTACCTGGGCGAAGAGCCCATGGCCAAGGGCGACCCCCGCGTCTCGCCCTTGTGGCAGAAGGACTTGTCGCAAACACCTCCCACGGTGCTGTGCACCGCCCAACTCGACATGCTGCGCGACGAAGGCCAGGCCTATGCCATGGTCCTCAAGAAGGCAGGGGTGGAATTGCGCCACTTCACGGGCGAAGGACTGGGCCATGGTTTTGCGCAGCTGGTCGGCGTGCACAGCGCTTCGCGCCGCGCCGTCAAGCAGGCCGCCCAGGCCCTGCGTGACTTGGTGCTCAGCCGCTCCTTCCGAGCCCGCTGAACAGGGGTCGGGCACAGGCCTGACAAACCCAAGCGCCCCTGGAAACACACGATGTGACAGCCAGGCCCAGCGCTGGCACACTGCGCTGAAGGTAAGGTTCGCGCCTGCGAATCTTCGCTCCACTTTCAGCAAGGTGATGCCGGTGTTGCAAGCACGTATCCAGGCCCTGATCCAGCATTTGTCCGCAGGCATGCACGAGCGCGAGGAGATCATCGCGGTCTCCCTGCTGGGCGCTCTGAGTGGCCTCAACACCTTCTTGTATGGCCCGCCCGGCACGGCCAAAAGCCTGATCGCCCGGCGCATCGCCTGTGGGTTCGAAAACCCGGCTTATTTCGAGTGCCTCATGAACCGCTTCAGCACGCCTGAAGAGGTCTTCGGCCCCGTGTCGATCCAGGCCCTCAAGGAAGACCGTTACGTGCGCAAGACGCAAGGCTACCTGCCCACGGCCGATTTCGCTTTTCTCGACGAGATCTGGAAATCCAGCCCGGCGATCCTGAACGCCTTGCTGACCCTGATCAATGAACGGCTCTTTCGCAATGGTGATCGCGTGGAGCCAGCGCCGCTCAAGGCCTTGATCGCAGCCTCCAACGAAGTGCCCGAGGCCAACCAGGGCTTGGATGCCTTGTATGACCGATTCACCGTGCGCCTCATGGTGGGGCCCATTGCGCAGAACGATCACTTCGACCTGCTGCTCGACAGCCCACCCGCACCTGCCTCCATCGAGGTGCCCGAGCACCTGCGCATCCAGCTGGCCGAATGGCTGCAATGGCGTGAACGCATCGCGGCCGTCAAGCTCTCCAAGCAATCGCTCATGAGCATCCACCGCATCCGCGAGGCTTTGAATGCGCAGCGCGAGGCTTTGCAGGTCTATGTCTCTGACCGACGCTGGCAGCGCGCGGCCACCTTGATGAAGGCTTCGGCCTTTTTCAACGACCGCACCGAGACACACCACAGCGACGCCCTGCTGCTGCAGCATTGCCTGTGGACCACGATGGACAACCGCACCCAGGTGGCCGAGATCGTGGCCCAGGCCATCGCCGAGACCGGCTTCGAGGGCTGCGAGCACCTGGACGCGATGGACGAAGAACTGGCCACGCTTGATCACGACCTGCATGAGGCGCTTTTCCACAGCGACCATGTCTACCAAACCCACACACAAGGCGGCAAGGAATACTTCCGCGTGAATGCCAAGTTTGCGGTGCCCCGTTACCGCGACGAAGGCCACCAGGTCGAGTTGCTGATCCCCATCGACAAAGCACGCTCCAGCGAGCCCTTCAACCCACTCACCCTCAAGCTGGGCAAGGTCTATGACATCTCAGGCAGGTTCGACGAGCAAGGCGTGTGCGGCCTGAGCTTTCGGGCCGACCACGAGCTCTTCCTCTACACACCCGTGATCATCAGCCGCAAGGGCGAGCGCAAGCCCGATGTCGACCCCCAGGTGGTACAGGCCTTGTCAGGCGCCTTGGAGGCTTTGAAGACCCGCTTGGCTGGCATCGTGGCGCCCGCCCAGTTGCAAGTGCATCAGCAAAGCCAGCGTGCTGATTCGCCCTTTGTGCCTCAGCGCCAGACCGAGCGTGCGCAGGCCGCCCTGCGTGAGCAACTGGGCAGCCTGGAGATGCGTGTGAAGGATTGCGAGCGCCTGGAGGCGCTGTGCCACTGAGGTCGAACTCAGCCTTGGAAGCCCGCGATGTGGCTGCTGCCGAAGCAGCTGCGGCCGTGCTGGCCGAGTTGACCCGCCAGCACGAGCCCTGGATGCAGGGCGGCATCCGCACGCAAGTGGAGGCCCAGGTTCAGAAGTGGGAAGCCGAGACCCGCAAGGCCGTGAACACCCAGTGGCCCCACGCCGCGCAGATGGTCAAGCTGGACGCATGGGTGGCGCGTCTGGCGCAGAGCCCGGTGAGCCCGCAGGCCTTGGCGCAAGCCGTGCAGGCCTATGTTGATTTTTGCCAGCTGGCCGAGCAGCCCGCCAACGAGCGCTTCTGGCGCGAGCAATGCCAGCTCCAAGTTGAAGGCCTGAAGCCGGCGGGTGAACTCCTGGCGCTGGAGTGGCGCAAGGCGCTCGACAAGCTGCACACCCTGTGGGCCTTGCAAGCCATCCAAAAGCGCAGGGCGGACTTGTTCAAGCGCCTCAAGGAGCAACTCGCGCTGATGGGTAATCTGGGCGAGCCACTGGAAGAGCTGGGCCTGGACCCAGGCGTGCTGGTCGACATGTCTCGCGGGCGGTGGTCGGCCCACGAGATGAGCGAGTTCCGCCGCTGGGCTCAGTACCTCGCTGACGACGCGGGCCTCAAGGCCTTGTGCGAGCGCCTGGGCCGCCTGCGCTCACCTGCGCAGACCGGGCGGCAGCAGCGCATGAACACGCAGCAGCGTGAGGTCTGGCAAACGCAGACCAGCGCCCGCGAAGAGATGGTGGGCATCCGCCTGGGGCGTGACTTGGAGCACGCCTTGCCGGCCGAGTTGGCCCTGTTGGCCGACCCGGACACATCGCTGCTGTTCGATCTGAAGTACGTGGAATCGCGCCTCATGTGCTTTGACATGATCGGCATGCAGCGCGTGTCTTCGCAGCACCAGGCCGAGGACGTTGTGCGCGTGGCCGACGTCAGCCCCACAGGCCCCATGGTGATCTGCGTGGACACCAGCGGCTCGATGGAGGGCATGCCCGAGACAGTCGCCAAGGCCGTGGTGCTCTTTCTGGCGGCCAAGGCCCGAGAGCAGCGCCGCGCCTGCTACCTGCTCAATTTTTCAACCAGCTTGCAGACGCTGGATTTGAGCGATGCGCGCGGCATGGCCATGCTCATGGACTTCCTCCAGATGTCCTTCCATGGCGGCACCGACGTGGCCCCAGCCTTGCGCCAAGCCTTGCACACCATGCAGGAGGAGGCTTTTGAAAACGCCGACCTGTTGGTGATCTCAGACTTCGTGATGGGGCGCTTGCACAAGGCCGTGCTGGACGAGGTCAATGGCCAACGGCGCCAAGGCAACCGCTTTCATGCGCTCTTGATCGGCAGCCAGGCCACCGCCAGCCAGCAGCCTGGCTTGTTCGACCACACCTGGGTGCATGACCCGGAGGTGGGCGGCGTGCGAGAGCTGCCGGGCCTGTGTTGAGTGCAGATCAAGCGGGCAGGTAGCCTTCGACCGACAGGTAGCGCTCGCCCGTGTCGTAGTTGAAACCCAGCACCTTGGCGCCAGCCGGCAGCTCAGGCAGCTTTTGTGCGATGGCGGCCAGCGTGGCACCCGAAGAGATGCCCACCAGGATGCCTTCTTCACGCGCGCTGCGGCGGCCCATCTCGCGGGCGGCTTCGGCCTCGACCTGGATCACGCCATCGAGCAGCTCGGTGTTCAGGTTGCCCGGCACAAAGCCCGCGCCAATGCCCTGGATGGGGTGGGGCGAAGGCGCGCCGCCCGAGATCACGGGCGAGGCCGAAGGCTCCACCGCATAGACCTTCAGGTTCGGCCAGGCTTTTTTCAGCACCTCGGCGCAGCCGGTGAGGTGGCCGCCCGTGCCCACGCCGGTGATGATGGCGTCCAGGCCCTCGGGGAAGTCAGCCAGGATTTCCAGCGCCGTGGTGCGGGCATGAACGGCCGGGTTGGCGGTGTTGTCGAACTGCTGGGGGATCCAGGCACCGGGTGTGGACGCCGCCAGCTCTTGCGCACGGGCAATGGCGCCCTTCATGCCCTTTTCGCGCGGGGTGAGGTCGAACGTGGCGCCATAGGCCAGCATCAGGCGGCGGCGCTCGATGGACATGCTGTCAGGCATCACCAGCACCAGCTTGTAGCCCTTCACCGCCGCGACCATGGCCAGGCCCACGCCGGTGTTGCCCGAGGTGGGCTCGATGATGGTGCTGCCGGGCTTCAGCAAGCCCTTGGCTTCGGCGTCTTCCACCATGGCCAGGGCGATGCGGTCCTTGATGGAGCCGCCTGGGTTGCTGCGCTCACTCTTGATCCAGACCTCGTGCGTGTTGCCGAACAGACGGTTGATGCGCACATGGGGCGTGCGGCCAATGGTGTCGAGGATCGAATCTGCTTTCACGGTGGGCTCTCCGGTGGTCTGCAAGGGGTGTCAAGCTTTGCGACGATTGTGCATGAGCGGCCTGGTTTCGTCTGGCGCCCACCTGCGCCTTGCGCATGAGCACATGCGAAGGTGTCATGAGCTGATGCGATGTGCATCCATGTGTAACTGGCGCATTTGCATCCCTTCGACCTGAAGTCAGCCTGAAGCCACGCTGAACACCCCATGAATAACTGGTGTGAACCCACCCCACTGTTTGCGGGGTACTGGGTTTTTGCCCGCTCACGCCCGCAGACACCTTTGTTTACGATCAGTTTAGCGAGTGTGCAAAAATCACATTTGTCCGTGCATGTGCATGCATGGGTCGAAACAAACGGAGAATTTCATGGACAAGCTGGACGTCACGGCGGTCATTCGCATGGCCTTGATCTACGTGCATCTGCTCGGTTTTGCGGGTGCCGCAGCTTTTGTGGCCCAAGGCGATTACGCCTTGCTTGGCCGCTCTCGCATCGACATGGCCCTGCTGCGCCGATCGGCCAGTTTTGTGTCGGTGGCCTTGGCGGTGCTGTGGTTCAGCGGCCTGGCCGTGATCTGGATGGACACGCAGTTTGACCTGGCCGTGCTGCAGACCAAGCCCAAGCTGCTGGCCAAGCTCAGCATCGTGACCATCCTCACCATCAACGGTGTGGCGCTGCACAGCCTGGCCTTCCCCCGCTTGGAGAATGCCTACCGTGACCCGCAGCGCGCCGTGGTGCTGCCTTGTGTCCTGGGCGGCATCAGTGCTGCCACCTGGATGTATGCCGCCTTTGTGGGCGTGGGCAAGGCGGTGGCGCCCACCTTGGGCTACGTCGGTTTCATGGCCTTGTATGCCGTGGCCGTGGCCATGGGCGTGGGCATGGCCATGCTGGTGATCCGCAAGCGTCTGGCGGCTCAGGCCGAGCTTGAGGCCCGCAGCCGTGGCGAGATCGTGCCGATGACGAGATACAAGGCAGAGGTTCTCAACCTGGTCGACGTGCCTCACTACAACCACGCCCGCTCAGCCTGAGCGACTGTTTTCGCGTTTGCCACAGACATGGCCCTTCGGGGCCATGTGTGCTTTTGGCAGCGCTGCACCCGGCTTGGGTGGCTGCGCGATACTCCAGCCCCATGAGCCTGATCTTGACCATGCCTCCTGTTTGGCCCTTGTCCTGGCGCGGTGTGCGCGCCTCTGCCAGTGCCAGCCTTTTCGCGCTGATGTGTCTGGCGAGCCTGCTGGGGCTGGCCATGTGGGCACCTGGGGCCCAGGCAGCAGACACCTTCCTGCCCGTGGATCAGGCTTTTCGCCTGGAGGCCCAGGCCGGAGCCGATGGCGCTCTGGAGCTGGATTTCACCGCGGCCCCCGGCACCTACCTGTACCGCGAACGCATGCAGGCCACCGTGCGGCCCGCCAGCGTGCTGGCCGAGCCCCTGAGCTTGCCGGCTGGCGACAAGAAATTCGACGAGACCTTTGGCAAAGAGCTGGAGGTTTACCACGGCCCTGTCACGGCCCGTTTGCGTTTGCAGCCCGCGGTGGTTGCGGGCACGCCCGCCTGGGTGGAGGTGGTCTACCAAGGCTGTGCCGACGCCGGCCTTTGTTACCCGCCCCAGAAGCGCCACTTCAAGCTCACGGTGGGTGAGGGCGGCAAGGTGCTGTCGGTGGAGAAGGCGCAGGCGGGGGATGGCCAGCCAGGCAGCACATCGACGGCCCAGGCCGCAGGCGCCACGGCAGCCCCGAGCGGTGCGACCGTGTCCTCTTCTGCTCCAAGTGATGACGCCAGCGAGTCCAACATCACCCAGGCCTTGGCCTCGGGCAGCGTCTTCAAGGTGGCGGGGGTGTTTTTCCTGGCCGGCATGCTGTTGTCGCTCACGCCCTGTGTGTTGCCCATGGTGCCCATCTTGTCGTCCATCATCGTGGGGCAGCAAGGCACCGTCAGCCGCGGGCGGGGGCTGGCCCTGGCGCTGGCTTATTCGCAAGGCATGGCTTTGGTCTACACGGCACTCGGTGTGGCCGCTGGGCTCTTGGGTCAGGGGCTGGCCGCCTACTTGCAACACCCCTGGGTGCTCTTGGGCTTTGCAGCTTTGATGGTGCTTCTGGCGCTCTCCATGTTCGGGCTGTACGAGCTGCAACTGCCAGCCAGTGTGCAGAGCTGGCTCGGTGTGGGCAGCAGCAAACTGCCTGGCGGCAAGTTCGTGAGCGTGTTTGCCATGGGTGTGGTCTCGGCCCTGGTGGTGAGCCCTTGCGTCTCGGCGCCGCTGGCCGGGGCGCTGCTTTACATCAGCCAGTCGGGCAATGTGGCGCTGGGCGGCTCGGCCTTGTATGCCATGGCCTGGGGCATGAGCATGCCGCTCTTGCTGGTGGGCGTGTCGGCAGGCAGCTTGCTGCCGCGCTCGGGCCCGTGGATGACGCGCGTGAAAGCGCTTTTTGGCCTGCTCATGCTGGGCATGGCCGTGTGGATCGCTCGCCCAGCCTGGCCTTTCCTCGTGGCTCAGGTCTCGGGCCAGCAGGCTCAGAGCGCGCATCAGAGCGCGCTGCCCTTTCAGCGCGTGCGCTCGGTGGCCGAGCTCGACGCGGCCGTGAAGGCGGCCAGCGCCCAGGGCAAGCCAGTCATGCTTGATTTCTATGCCGACTGGTGCGTG
>JBEANX010000037.1:0-3528 GCA_041165245.1 Pseudomonadota bacterium | reverse complement strand
CAGGTCAGGCAGGCCCAGCGAGCCCGCAGCCACGCCGCCACCCGAGAGGTAGATGGCCTGAAAGCCGGCGCGCTTGGCCAGCAAGGCATGGTTGGCGTTGATGGCGCCAATGATTTGCAGGGGGCTCTCGTTCTTGAGGGCTTCGCGAAAGCGTGCGCCAGGGGTCAGATGGGCCATGTCAGTGTCTCCAGCGTGAATGAATCAATGGTTGATGCTTGTTCAGTGCAACGGCTGTGCCAGCGGCGCTGCGATGCAGCCATCGGCTGGAGCCTCCATCGTAAGTGATTGATTTTCTTGAAATGCGAGTCAGATCAAGGCGGGCCTCATGGCGTGTCATCCAAGGTTTGTTTCAAATGTGAAACGCTTTGTACAATGCATGCATGAAACATGAAACGCAAGCCTGAAACGCTTGTTCATTCCCTTGTTGAAAGACCCCATGCGCCCTGACTGGATCACCGGGCCCGCTGTGAAAGCCGGGCCGCCGCAGATTGTGGCCGTGGGCTTTCGCCGCATCAACAAGATGTTGCAGAGCCTGGCGCCCGAATTTGCGCAAAAGGCACAGGTCAGCGTGCTGGAGGTGGGCTTCGAGCAGGCCGTGACGCGCATCCGCGAACTGCAGGCCCAGCAGGCCGTGGACGTGGTGGTGGCGGCAGGCTCCAACGGCGCTTACCTGCGCCAGCACCTGGAGATGCCGGTGGTGCTTGTCAAGATCGGCGGGTTCGACTTGATGCAGGCCCTGGCGCAGGGCAAGCGCCTGTCGTCCAGCCATTCACCACGCGTGGGCCTGATCACTTATGAAGGCACCGCGCCCGAGCTGGCCCGCTTTGGCCCCTTGTTCGAGCTGGACGTGATCCAGCGCAGCTATCAGACCGAAGAGCAGGCTTTGGCCGCCGTGCGTGAGCTCAAGGCCCAGGGCGTGAGCGTGGTGGTGGGCACGGGCACCGTGGCAGATCAGGCCGATGCTTTGGGGCTGAGTGGCATCTTTCTGTATTCCCTGGATTCGGTGCGCGAAGCCCTGCACGACGCGGTGGAAGTGGCCCGGGCCTCGCGCATCGAGCTGGCCAAGCGCGAGCGCCTGGGCACCATCCTGGCCCAGCTCAGCGATGGCGTGATTGCGGTGGACCAGGCCGAGCGCATCCAGACGCTCAACCCCGCCATGGCCCAGTGGCTGGGCATCACGCCTGAGGCCTGGCTGGGTCAAAGGCTGAGCGATGTCTGCCCCGAGCTCAGCCTGCGCGGCACCTTGCAGAGGGGTGTGCCCGAGCTGGAAAAGATTGAGCGGGTGCGCGGCAAGGCCCTGATCGTGAACCGCCTGCCCATCATGGAGCAGGGCGCGCTCACGGGCGCTGTGATCAGCTGCCAGGACCCGATCAGCATCCAGCGCGTGGACCGACAGATCCGCACCCGCATCAAGCCTCATGCGCAGGGCAACCGCCATGAGCTGGCCGAGTTCCTGGGCGACAGCCCGCAGGCCCAGCAGGTGCGCGCCCTGGCGCTCAGTTGCGCCCGCAGCCAGGCCACCGTGCTCTTGCTGGGTGAGAGCGGCACCGGCAAGGAGCTGGTGGCCCAGGGCATCCACATGGCCAGCGAGCGGCGTGAGCTGCCCTTTGTGGCTGTGAACTGCGCGGCCCTGTCCGAGACCTTGCTGGAGAGCGAGCTCTTTGGTTATGAAGACGGCGCCTTCACCGGCGCGCGCCGGGGCGGCAAGGTGGGCCTGTTCGAAGCCGCACACAAGGGCAGCATCTTCCTGGATGAGATTGGGGAGATGCCCCTGGGCCTGCAAGCCCGATTGCTGCGCGTGCTGCAAGAGCGCGAGGTGCTGCGCGTGGGCGCCACCGAGCCCACCCCTGTGAACGTGCGCGTGATCGCGGCCACGCACCGTGACCTCATGGCCCGGGTCGAACAAGGCCTGTTCAGGCTGGACCTGTTCTACCGCCTGAACATCCTGCGCATTGACCTGCCGGCCTTGCGCGAACGCCTGGTGGACATGCCCCTGATCGTGCAGGCCCTGCATCGAAAGGTGTGCGCCCGCCAGGGCGTGCCCACCGCGGCCACCCAGGCCTTGATGGATGCCTTGTGCCGCTGCGCGCCCCACCACCGTTGGCCGGGTCATGTTCGGGAGCTGGAAAACATCATCGAGCGGGTGGTGGCTTGCGGGCCTTTGCCTTTGCCTTTGCCTTTGCCAGCGGGCACATTGGCCCTGGAGGCCGACGGGGCCTTGATGCGCCTGGCCCCTGAACTTTTCAGCGATCGGGCCCATGGAGCTGCACCGGCCTTGGCGCTTGACGTGGCTACTTCAGCGCACACCTCGCCGGGCCATGCCAAGGATCAGCGCCATCGGGAGGATTGTGCGCATGCCGAACGCGTGTTGGCAGCCTGCGGGGGTGACAAGGCCCTGGCTGCCCAGCAATTGGGCATCAGCCGAACAACCCTCTGGCGGCGTTTGCAGGGCGCCAGCAGTTAACATGCGCGCCAGTTTCAACAGGATTTCTCGACATGTTTGACATCGCAACCATCGACTGGGCGGCCATCATCAAGATCATCGGCATCGACATCATGCTGGGCGTGGACAACGCCATCGTGATCGCGCTGGCCTGCAATGCCTTGCCGGTTGAACTGCGCAAGAAGGCCGTGCTGCTGGGCACCGCGGGCGCCGTGTTGCTGCGCGCCATTTTGCTGGTGTTCGCCGGCTACCTCATCGGGCTGACCTGGGTGAAGCTGGTGGCCGGTGCCTACTTGCTGTTCATTGGCTACCAACTGCTGATGGCCAGTGACGACGAGCACGAAGTCAAATCGGCCGACAACATCTTTGGCGCGGTGCAGACCATCATCGTGGCCGACTTCATGATGAGCTTGGACAACGTGCTGGCCGTGGTGGGCGCGGCCCAGACCGCCGGAGAGCACAGCACCCTCTACGCCATCGCTGGCATCGTGCTGAGCATTCCCGTCATCGTGTTTGGTGCCCAGGGCATCATGAAACTGATGGACAGGTTCCCCATCATCATCTGGCTGGGTGCTGGCCTGCTGGGCTGGGTGGGCGCCGAGATGATGATCACCGACCCGGTGCTGGCTGGCTACATCACCAAAGTCGAGGGCAGCATGCATGAATGGGCTCACCTGAGCTTCAAGATCGCCGGTTTCGTGGCCGTGATCTTTGCGGTGCTGGCGGCTCGTCGTGTGCGAGGCAGCAAAGCGTCGGCCGCGGCCTGAGTTGGCAGAGCGAGCCCCTGTGCCTCAGCAGGCCAGTGATTCGTGAAACTTCGCGCTCGCTGGCAGCTCGCTGCGCCAGCCCGTTGCGGTGAGCACCAGGCTCACATCGCCCCGAAAGCCCAGGCAGGCACGCACCCCGCCCTGGGCTTGCCCCGGCAGCGCCAGGTCGCGCTGCAAGGTGCCATCCATCCAAAACTCGCATGAGGTCAAAGCGCCGAGCGCCTGATGCAGGTCGCCCTGTACCTGGGCGGCTTCAAAGCGCAAGGTGACACCCCCCAGGTGCCCCCAAGTGGTGGCGCTTTTCACATCGGGTCGAGC
>JBEANX010000036.1:0-6434 GCA_041165245.1 Pseudomonadota bacterium | reverse complement strand
GCTGCTCGACGGCGCTGGCTACAGCGAGGCCAGCCTCAAAGCGGCCTGGCGCAACAAGAGCAACCAAGACATCGCCGCTGGCGTGATCGCCTACATCCGCCAGGCGGCGCTGGGCGAGGCCCTGCTGCCCTTTGAGCAACGCGTGCAACAGGCCATGCAAAAGATCCATGCCCTGCACGCCTGGGCCCCCGCCCAAAGAAAATGGCTGGATCGCCTGGCCAAGCAACTCACCTACGAGTTGGTGGTGGACGAAGCCTTTGTGAACGACAACTTCATGGACGTGGGCGGCGCCAAAGGCCTTGACAAAGTGCTGGGCGGCCAGCTCACGCCCGTGATCACCACCTTGGCGGCCTCGCTGTGGCCTGCTGCCAACCAGTCTGCCGCTTGAACAGAACACAACAGGAGCCCTCCCTTGCCTCACATCTCTGCCAACGACAAAACCCACCCCTTTGCGCCCACGGGCCAACGGCGTGTCCAACAACGGAGATGGCTTCTATGTGGTTGAAAGCTGATCGCGCGGCGCTGGCCACCGCTGCCTTGGTCGGCCTGAGCTGCTGGGCCTTGTGGGCACCGGTGACAGCTCACGCTGGCATGCCCCCCGCCAAACAGGCCGCCCAACAGCCTGCCAAGGCAGCCTCGGTGTGCCCCGTGCGTGCCCACACCACGGTGCGCCAGATCGACCTGTTTGACGGCCCGCCTGCCGACCAGGCCTACCTGGCCCCGGCCGACCCAGACCGCGCGCCCAACCTCTACCCTGTGCGTGAGGTCTACCAGCAAGGCCGCATCGTGACCATCCGCTGCCAATACGCCGATGGTCAGGTGCAAGACATGCCTTTGGCAACCCCGGTCGATCAGTGCCGCTACCGCGAAGCAGGGCGCCAACGCACCCCCACCCTGGTGTGCCGCTGAAGGCCCTGGCCCCCTGGCGGGCCGGCGCCCTTTGTTGATCAAGCCACAATGGCGCCGCTGCGCCGCTGGCGCCCCTGCATTTTGTGAGCCCCATGACCACCCAAGACATCGTCCAGAAACTCTGGAACCTCTGTGATGTGCTGCGCGACGACGGCATCAACTACAGCGACTACGTCACCGAACTGGTGCTGCTGCTCTTCATCAAGATGGAGCACGAGAACGCCGAGAGCGGCATCCTGCAACAGCACAAGCTGCCCGACTACGCCCGCTGGCCTGAGCTGACCAGCCGCAGCGGCCTGAACCTGCTGAACCACTACAAGGCCAGCCTGCTCAAGCTCTCGCAGAGCGATGACCAGTTGATCGCGGCCATCTATGCCGACGCGCAAACCAGCCTCAAAGAGCCGCGCCACCTGGAGCAGCTGATCAAAAGCCTCGATGGCATCGACTGGTTCAGCGCCCGCCAAGATGGCCTGGGTGACTTGTACGAAGGCCTGCTGGAGAAGAACGCCAACGAGACCAAAAGCGGCGCGGGCCAGTACTTCACGCCCCGCCCCTTGATCGACACCATCATCGAGGTGCTCAAGCCCAAGGCGGGCGAGACGATTCAAGACCCCGCCGCAGGCACCGCCGGCTTTTTGATCGCGGCCGACCGCTACATCAAAGACCAGACCGACAACCTCTATGACCTGACCCCCATGGATCGGGCCTTTCAACGCACCCGCGCCTTCTTGGGCATGGAGCTGGTGGGCAGCACCCGCCGCCTGGCCTTGATGAACTGCCTGCTGCACGGCATGGAGGGCGACGACGAAGGCGTGGTGCACCTGGGCAACACCCTGGGCAGCGCAGGCAGCAGCCTGCCCCGCAGCGACGTGATGCTCAGCAACCCACCTTTTGGCACGGCCAAGGGCGGCGGCGGCCCCACGCGTGACGACCTGACCTTTGCCACCAGCAACAAGCAGCTGGCCTTTTTGCAGCACATCGTGCGCCACCTGCGTGACGGTGGCCGCGCCGCCGTGGTGCTGCCCGACAACGTGCTCTTTGAAGCCGGTGTGGGTGCTGATGTGCGCCGCGACCTGATGGACAAATGCCGCCTGCACACCATCTTGAGGCTGCCCACGGGCATTTTTTATGCGCAGGGCGTGAAGACCAATGTGCTGTTTTTTCAGAAGGTGAGCCAGGCCGCCACCGGTGCTACCCAAGCCGTGTGGGTGTACGACCTGCGGGCCAATGCGCCCAAGTTTGGCAAGCGCACGCCTTTAACAGGCAAGCACTTTGACGAGTTCAAGGCTGCCTATGGCGAAGATCCGAATGGCCTGAGCCCCCGAGAGGACCAAGGCGAGCAAAGCCGCTGGCGGCGCTTCAGCCGCGAGTGGGTGGCCAATGAGAAGGGCGACAGCCTGGACATTGCCTGGCTGAAAGACGAGAACGCCGAAGACGCCGCCGACCTGCCCGAGCCCAGCGTGTTGGCGCAGGAAGTAGTGATGGAGTTGAGCGGGGCGATCGAGGAGTTGGAAGCGATCTTGGCGGAGTTGGGGGAGGCGCAATGAACGCTCAGAAATCCCCCTATCCAGGCTCGTGGGCGCCAACCAATCTGGGTGCGATAGCTACGTTCGAGATGGGTCAGGCACCGCCTGCATCGGAGAGTAATTTTGAAGGGCGGGGTACGGTGTTTGTCAAAGCTGGTGAGTTTGGCAAGGACTTTCCAGTTGTACGCGAATGGACGACGAAACCTCTCAAGTTCGCAGTCAAAGGCGACGTGTTGGTGTGTGTTGTTGGCGCCACTGCCGGTAAGCTGAATCTAGCCATTGATTGCGCCATTGGACGAAGTGTTGCTGCAATCCGACCAGCTGCTGGCGTTAGCGCAATGCTCCTTTATCGGCAGCTTGCTCTTCAGGTGCAGCGCCTGCGAGCGGACTCCACAGGGTCAGCGCAAGGTGTCATCAGCAAGGAGATGTTGTCTCAGCTGGAGTTGGTTCTGCCGCCTGAGCGCGAGCAACAACGCATCGCTGACAAACTCGACACCGTGCTGGCCCGCGTGGACTCGGTGAACGCCCGCTTGGCCCGCGTCGCGCCCTTGCTCAAGCGCTTTCGGCAGTCGGTGCTGGCTGCGGCCACATCAGGGCGTTTGACGGCAAATATGTCTATCGCTAGTAATGCGCTCGGGCATGAAGCCGTCGAGCCTGCGCCACCGACATGGAAGCTCGCGCGCTTGTCTGCAATCAGTGATGTGATCGACCCCAATCCAAAACACCGAAACCCCATCTATCAGGACGATGGCGAGCTGTTTTTATCAACAACGAATTTTGCGGACTCAGGGGGATGGAACCTTGAGGCTACAAAGCGCGTTAGCAAAGCCACGGTGTTAGAGCAGCAAGCGAGATGTAAATTCACCAGGCATTCATTGGTCTTTTCTCGTAAAGGCACCATTGGAAAAGTGCGCATTGTTCCGCTCGTTGAATCTTTTGCACTGTTGGACTCCTTAGTAGTGATCAATGCAAAGGAAGGCCTGAGTCCTGGTTACCTGTTGTTGGCATTGCAGTCCCCGATTGTTCAGGAGCAGGTGGTGCGGTTGACACGAGGCGTGGCGTTGAAGCAGGTCAGCGTTGGAGTCGTGCGAAGTTTGGAAATTCCGTTACCCGAAATGGACGAGCAAACCGAAATCGTCCGCCGCGTCGAACTCCTCTTCGGCTTCGCCGACCGCCTCGAAGCCCGCCTGCAAGCCGCACAAACCGCCAGCTCGCGCCTCACACCCTCGCTGCTGGCCAAGGCCTTCCGCGGTGAGCTGGTGCCGCAAGACCCGAACGACGAGCCCGCCAGCGAGTTGCTCAAGCGCCTGGCGCAAAGCCAGCCGGTGGGTGGCGCCAAGAAAAAAGGGCGGGCCGCTTCGCCGAAGGTTTGATGGCCTCACGGCCCACGACGCGCTGTCTGTAGCTGGTGCCTCGGCAGTTCTATCCACATTGAGCCCTCCATGGCATCCAATCTTTACGACCCGCTCTTGTTGCAGACCTTGTTGGCCATGGTGTCAAGGCCTCACTCGCGGGGCTGCACGCTCAAGCAGATTGAGCTCCTGTTCAGCGAGCCTTATGCTTATCAACGCCCCCCGGGGTGGGTCACCGTTGAGGGGAGCGGTCTTGCTGCGCGTGCTCGACGGTATGTGGAGGATGAGCGTTCCCTTTACCTGGGTCTGGGGTGGCCCACGCAATGGTCGTCCTTTGAGTTTGGGGTGGTCGGTGCCCACCTCCGATTGCTGGAGTCCATGGGCCTGTTGGTCAGCAGCAAGTTGAAAGGTGCTGGCCAGAGCGAGTGTTGGCGCATGGCCCACGCTGATGATTTTGCGCAGCACATGGGTGATTCACCCATGCTGGGCGTGGTTCAAAGGGCAGAGGAGTTGAGCCCCTTCGGGCTGCCCAATGGCGATGGCAACGGTGGTAGCCGTGGCCGCGATGGGGGTGACGGCGGCCGCAACAACGGCAATGGCGGCGGCAACAACGACGGGCAAGACGACGGCCCCGGCGGAGGTGGCATCGGCGAGGTACTGGCCCACCCAGTGCTGTTTGCGCTGCCCCGAGATGATTTCGAAACCCTGCTCAACAACCTCTTCACCGGCCCCGGCGCACCATGAGCACCAGCACTTCCAGCACCCCCGGCTTTGAAGAGATCGACAGCCTGAGCCTGCTGGCCCACAAGGTCGCGCCCCGTGTGTATGACCTGTCGAGCCGCCAGATCAATGTCAGCATCCGAGACCAGATGGTGCGCGCCCAGCAACTCGTGCGTGATTTGCGCAAGGCCGATGCCAAGGCTGAGTCCTTGCTCATCGTGGGCATGGGTGCAGCCGGCATGACAGCTGCTTTGAGCGCTTGCGAGGCAGGCTTCAAGCAGGTCTGTGTGGTGAACACAGCCAGCGAGCCCTTCTCTTTGTTCAAGGGCGTGCACAGTCGTTTTGTGGGACCCTTCATGTACGAGTGGCCCAGCCCTTTTCATGGCGATCAGTCTTACCCCTCGCATGAGGCCACACCTTGGTCATCACATGGTGCGTGCCCGCTGCAATGGGCGGCCTCAGAGCCCATCAGCGCCGATGATTTGGGCAAGGCGTTGCGCAAAAGCTTGCTGGCATGGCTGCGCAAGCGCAACAAAGCCAAGGCCTCTCTGCCTTTGATGCGGGTTGGGGTCAAGCGTGAAGCGATCACTGGCTATGTGTCGGCATACGCTGATCACGAGCGAGCCGGCTGGGATGTTCATGGTGGCCTGCCCGGTTGGCCCAGATTGTCCAAAAACTTTGGTCCTGGGTGGGGGCACGTGTGGCCAAGACTGCCTGCGGGCACGGCCTCGCCAGCCAATGTGCAGCCGGATCACATCATCCTCGCCGCAGGCATGGGTGTGGAGACCACCAGCTGGGAAAAGGGCAAGGAGGGCACTACGCCGTCGTTCTGGGCCAATGATCGGCTCAAGGACGCCGCAGTGGCCACCCAATGCGTGGTCGTGCTGGGCGGTGCTGATGGCGCCATGCAAGATGCCCTCCGCAGCGTGACGATCTTTGACCACCCCTTGAGCTTCATCCGCCACCTGGAGGCCAAGCCCATCGTGCGCCACTTGCTGGAGGCCGAGTTGCCTGCCTTGCTAAGCGCTGACCGGCAGATGAGGCAGCACAACAGTTGGTCGTCTGACCCGGTGGGCTTTGCCATGGTCGATGCCGCCTGCCTGGCAGCTGCCAAGCGGCTGGCGCAAAGCCAGGCCGTGCGTGCACAAGTCCTCGGTGGTTTGCGGCAAGGGCTGGGTGAAGTGCTGTTGCTGGTCAGGGGCTCACACTTCGACAAGGCTTACTTGCTCAACCGTTTCGTGGTTTACCTGCTGTCGCAGTGTGTCAAGCCCGGTGCGAAGCGGCCTGCCAATGAGGGCGGCATGGGCTTCGAGCTGGTGTTTGGCGCGACGGTCGCAGGCTTTGCGCCCTCGGCCCCAGAGGCTCCGAGTGGCCGCCTCAGTGTGCAGATCAAGGGCAAGGGCAAAGCACACCGAGACATCAATGCCCACCACATCGTCGTTCGCTTCGGCATCGACGCCGATTCCATCCCCGGCCTGCAGATGATCCAACTGACAGACCCAAGCCTGCCGGGCGCCAACAGCCGGCAGCGCACCACGCTCAGCCGGGTGGAGCTGCCTTTTGTGGCCATGCGTGGGGCTTGAGCTTGCGCATGGTGGAAGGCCTTGGCTCGGTGTGTCACTTTGCATACTTTGCTTGATTGCCTTGCTTGACATGGTTTGCGCCGTCTGATTACCATGGGCAATTCATGACCTTGACGTGTTTGCTTTTTCTGCCCTTTTCAGCCCGTTCGCGTTTCAATGCCCGACCTCAAGACCAAGAACGTTCACGTTCCTCTGCCTGTCGCCCTCAAGTCCAAGTGGGCTTTGCGCCACGCCCCTGAGGAGGTTCGCGCCTTTCGGGGCTCAGCCATCATCACCGACATGGATGCCTTCAAGCATGCGGTGTATGAGTACGTCAGCCAGCATGGTTGGGCCCCGGTGCAAGG
>JBEANX010000035.1:0-3010 GCA_041165245.1 Pseudomonadota bacterium | reverse complement strand
CGCGGCATCGGTGCCGCCATCGCTGAAGCCCTGGCCCGTGACGGCGCGAGCATCATCGCCCTGGACGTGCCCCAAGCCCAAGCTGGCGTCGAAGAAGTTGCCAAGAAGCTCGGCGGCAAGGCCATCGCCCTGGACATCGGCGCCGCTGACGCGCCCCAAAAGCTGGTCGAAGCCGCCAAGGCCGACGGCGGCTGGGATGTCATCGTGCACAACGCCGGCATCACCCGCGACAAGACCATTGCCAACATGAAGGAACCCATCTGGCAACTGGTGGTGAACGTGAACCTGTCGACCCAAGAGCGCATCAACGACGCCATGGTCGAGTCGGGCGCGCTCAAGTCGGGTGGCCGCATCATCTGCGTGTCGTCGATCTCCGGCTTGGCTGGCAACATGGGTCAGACCAACTACGCCGTCTCCAAGGCTGGCGTGGTGGGCATGGTCGAAGCCAATGCGCCCATCTATGCTCAAAAGGGCATCACCATCAACGCCGTGGCGCCTGGTTTCATCGAAACCCAGATGACGGCTGCTGTGCCTTTCGCCATTCGCGAAGCTGGTCGCCGCATGAACTCCATGAGCCAAGGCGGTCAGCCTGTGGACGTGGCCGAAGCCATCGGTTGGTTCTCGAGCCCCGCCTCCAGCGCCATCACGGGCAATGTGGTGCGCGTTTGCGGCCAAAGCCTGATCGGCGCCTGATCTTCAGCACCGCCCTCAGACGGACACTGCCCTTATGAAGTTCATCGAAGTCAAGAAGATCCCCAACCCGGTTTCGCTGAACCTCAGCGTTGTCCGCCCGGGGACGCCCATCCGGGCCGTCGATGCGCTGCCAGAGATCACCTACGTGCGCCCGCGCGTGGTGGTCGATGCGCGCAAGCTGGCTGCCTATTCCCGCGTCTGCGGTTTCAGCAAGGCCCACGGTGTGCCCATGCTGTTCACGCACATCGAGGCCCTCCCGCTGGCCATGATGTTGTTCGGCAACAAGGAATTCCCATGGCCGGGCATGGGCCTGGTGCACCTGGCCAACCAGGCCAAGCTGCTCAAGCGTATTTCGGTGGGCGATGCCCTGCGCATCGAAGTGCGCACAGGCGAGCTGCTGGCGCACGACAAGGGCCAGGCCTTCAACCTCCACGCTCGCGCCCTGCGAGATGGCGAGGTGGTCTGGGAGAGCACCTGGACGCTGCTGCGCCTGGGTGTTCGCAACCCCAAGGGCCCCAAGTACACCAGCGCGCTCGACGGCGCTGAATCGTTGTCGCACCAGGCCGACTTCTTCGCGCCGGCTGGCATTGGCCGCGCTTATGGCCGCGCCTCGGGCGACGTCAACCCCATCCACCTTTTCGCACTGACGGCCAAGTTCCTGGGCTTCAAGCGAGCCATTGCGCACGGCATGTGGACCAAGGCCAAGGCCTTGTCGCTGCTGATGCCGCGTGAAGACGTCGACAAAGCCGAAGTGATCGTCGAGTTCAAGACGCCTCTGTTCCTGCCCGCCAAGGCTTCGCTTTGGTCGACCAAGCTGGACAGTGGCGCCCTGTTCGAAGTGCGAAATGCCAAGGGCGACAAGCCCCACCTCAAGGGCCGCGTGACGTTCTGAACGCTCACCTCCAAGCGCCCCTTCCTACCCATTTTTCAGGAACCATCTTCCATGACCACCACCGCACGTCGCGTTGCCATCATTGGCGGCAACCGCATCCCCTTCGCCCGCTCCAACACCGTCTACTCCAACGAGTCCAACCAGGACATGCTGACGGCCACCCTGCAAGGCTTGGTCGACCGCTTCAACCTGCACGGCGTTCGCCTGGGCGATGTCGCCGCTGGCGCCGTGATGAAGCACTCGCGTGACTTCAACCTGGTCCGCGAAACCGTGCTGTCGACCACGCTGTCTCCCCAGACCCCCGCGTATGACCTGCAGCAAGCTTGCGGCACCGGCCTGGAAGCCATCATGCTGGTGGCCAACAAGATTGCCCTGGGCCACATCGACAGCGGCATCGGCGGTGGCGTGGACACCACGTCTGACGCGCCCATCGGCATCAACGAAAAAATGCGCAAGATCCTGATGGAAGCCAACCGCGCCAAGGGCACGATGGCCCAGCTGCAAGTGCTGTCCAAGGTGCGCCCCTCGATGCTGATCAAGCCCGCCATTCCTCGCAACGGTGAGCCACGCACGGGCTTCTCGATGGGCGAGCACGCTGAGCTGATGGCTCGTGAATGGGCCATCCCCCGCGAAGAGCAAGACCAACTGGCCCTGGCTTCGCACACCAACCTGTCGCGTGCTTACAAGGAAGGCTTCTTTGCCGACCTGATGACGCCTTACAAGGGCACCGCCAAGGACAACAACCTGCGCGAAGGCATCACCATCGAGAAGCTGCGCTCGCTCAAGCCTTGCTTTGACAAGAAGGTCGCGCCCGGTCAAGGCACCCTGACACCTGCCAACTCGACCCCCCTGACCGATGGCGCCTCGGCCGTGCTGCTGGGCAGCGAAGAGTGGGCGGCCTCGCGCAACCTGCCCGTGCAGGCCTACATCACGCACAGCGAAGTCGCTGCCGTGGACTTCTTCGGTCCCAACAAGGAAGGCCTGCTGATGGCGCCTGCCTACGCCGTGCCCCGCATGCTGGCCCGCGCCGGTTTGACCCTGCAAGACTTCGATTTCTATGAGATCCACGAAGCCTTTGCAGCTCAAGTGCTGTGCACCCTGAAGGCTTGGGAAGACCCGAAGTACTGCAAGGAAAAGCTGGGCCTGGACAAGCCCCTGGGCAAGATCGACCGCAGCAAGCTCAACATCAATGGCTCGTCGCTGGCCGCTGGCCACCCCTTCGCAGCCACGGGCGGCCGCATCGTGGCCTCGCTGGCCAAGATGCTGGCCCAAAAGGGTTCGGGCCGTGGCCTGATCTCCATCTGCGCCGCCGGTGGTCAAGGCGTGGTCGCCATCATCGAACGCTGATCTTTGCATCGGCCTTCGATCAGGTGAGGGCGTTTGTGCAGCGCTCCCAAGGGTTCTACCTAGGCGGAAACCCTTGGG
>JBEANX010000034.1:0-2908 GCA_041165245.1 Pseudomonadota bacterium | reverse complement strand
GCCCGTACTTGCGGGCAATCTTCAAAGCGGCCTCGTTGGCTTCCAGGCCTGAGTTGCAGAAGAACACGTTGGTGAGGCCCGAGCGTTCGACCAGCATCTGGGCGAGTTCCTCCTGCAGCGGCACCTGGTAGTAGTTGCAGCAGTGGATCATCTTCTCGACCTGATCCTGCAGGGCGGGCACCAGCTTGGGGTGCTTGTGGCCCAGGGTGTTCACCGCGATGCCAGCGAGCGCGTCCAAGTAGCGTCGGCCCTCGGTGTCCCAGACGCGGGCGCCTTCGCCATGCGACAAGGCAATGGGCAGGCGGCCATAGGTGGGCATCACGTGGGGCATGGGGTTCGCGGCAGTCATGGGGCTTTCTCGATGGGTCCGTCGGTGGGGCCGGTAAGGTTCACCAAATGAAATGCGCCCGGCGGTGATCACCGTGAGTCACCGTCAGGCACATGGGGGCATTGTAAGGAATGCGCCCGGGGCCTGTCTGCACCCCGGGTGTGGCCCTTCTGGTTCAGCTGGGCCTTGGCTGTGTCAAATCAGTGTGCGAAGCGTGGGGCGAACACCGATTCGGGCAGGCGGGGGCGTTCCGGCAGGATCAGGCCTGGGTCCTGCCTCAACCTGGGCAAGAAAAAGCAGCTGTTCGCAGCGATCTGGTCCAGTTGAACGCCACGGCGATGCAGGTCGTCAAAGTGGTGGGAAATGCCCGAGTGAACAGGGTCCGCCACGGTGATGCCGGTGAGGAAACCCGCCAATGCTGCCTCCGTGCCCAGGCCGCCGCCTGCTTTGACCATGGTGAAGCTTGTCCCTGTCTCGCTCAGATGGCAGCCGCCGCAAGTGTTGGATGAGAAGTCAAAGCGCTTGATGACATCGGTCACCACATCGCCTTCCCAGGGCGGGTTGGGCTTGTCGGTGGGGGCGCTCGGGTGCGGCACGCCCAGGCCGTAGCGGTTGGCGGTGCCGATGAAGTCCACGCCGCCAAACTGGCGGGGCACCTCCTGCCGGTGGTGGTTGGTGATCCAGTCGGTCAGCAAGGCGGTGCGGTTGTGCGAGGCATCAGGCGTGTTCTTCACCGTCTCAGGCATCAACTTGCCATGAACGGGGCTGGCCTGCAGCGTGAACTCTCGCAGCTCCCACGGCAGGCGCAAGCGGACTTCGTTGGTGCGCACCTGGCCAATCGCGCTGCCATTGGGGCGGCCCTGGAAGGCGTTGGGCAAGGTCACGTCGTCGGTGAGGGCTTGCAACTGGGCGTTGTACGCGGCAGACCCGGGCAGCAAGGCATTCAGGGCGATCCATTCATTGGCCAGCAGCTTCAGGCCTTGGCAATTGGTGGTCGGCACCTTGTATTCCAGGATCACCGTCATCTCCTGCGAGGCAAAACACTGCCCCGAAGCGGTGGTCTCCAACAGGCCGAAGACAAAGCGAAGCTCGCCAGGACCACCGGTGCCCAAGTAGCCGCTCTTGGCCAGATCGAGTCGGTTCACGATCGCCAGCAGGCGGAAGGGCAGTTTGTTGATGTCCAGGGTGCCCGGGTTGTTGGGGTTCCAGTTGGGTTGCATCGTTTGGATGACCTGCAGCAGGGTCGTGCGTGGTGGGATGGGGAAACTCGGCACTGGCACACCATCGCTGTGCTTGACATTGGTCGAAGTGCCCATCCAGTGCTTGAGCCAATCGTTGATGAAGGTTTGAGCGCTGATGCCGGTCACCGGCGTGTTGGCCATGTTGCTCATCAAGGTCTTGAACGACCATGCGCCGTTGACATTGCCGAAGGGCACCATCTGCCCCGCGTTGTTGCAGGGGGAAAAGGTGCGGGTTGGGTCTTGAACCACACCCAGGTTGGTGACCATCAGCGTGCGTTTTGGGTCGGTGCTGGGTGGCAGCAAAGTCACCAGCGGAGGAATGGGCCGGCCCAGGAAGGACACGGCACCCGTGTTGGGGAAGATGATCTTCAGTTCTCGGTCGCTCGACACCTTTTCGAACGCGCTTTGCGGGTCGAAAACGCCTTCGCGAGCGATTTGCCGCCCGTCGAATGCCAAGGTTCGCTTGGCGTCTGCTTTGGCCAAGCGGCTCAGGTAGAGCTTGGCATCGCTGTCCATCTGGCTGGGGTTGATGCGAGCCAGGCCACTGTAGATGCCATCGTTGGCTTTTTCGTCGCCAAACAAGCCCAGGTCATTGAGCACCACCCGCTCGCCCGCAGCTCGCCCCAGGGCATTGGGCTTGCCCAAGTCCTTGGCGCGAACTTTTTGTTTGCGAAGCACCTCCACGTCACCGTCGCCATTGATGGCGATGATGGCGGGCTTTTTGCCCTTGGAGTCACTGCTGAAGAACTCGGCAAAATTCATGAGCACCAAGGCGTTGCGGCCATCAGGTGCGGCGGGGGTGAGTTGCAGCAACTCGACCTGGCTGGCCACCGGCACGGCGCGGCCATCGGAGGTGGGCGTGAAGGGCAAAATGGCCGTGGGCCCAGGGCGCTGCCCAAAGTTCCTGCGTGCCAGATTGACATCCAGCGCATTGACGATGCCGTCGCCATTGAGGTCGCCCAAGGCTCCTTGCTTGCCAAAGTTGTTGCGCAAGATCGAGATGTCAATCGCGTTGACGATGCCATCGTTGTTGACGTCTGCGTCGCAAACGTTGCCAAACCCGTCGTTGTCAAAGTCGGCCTGGTCGGGGTTGGCCACCAGGGTGCAGTTGTCCATGGCATCAGGGATGCCATCTTTGTCGGTGTCAGGCAGGTTGGATTGGGCTTGTGCCGACGTTGCGAGCAACAGCGCCATCAAGCAAAGCCAACGCCGAGGGGCGTGAAACGGTTTCATGGGAAGTTCCTTTCATGGCATGGGATGTGTCTGGAAATGCCATGGCGATGTTGGGAACACGTCCTCGTGAAGTAAATCGCATAACTTGCTTCAGCCTAGGGGGCCA
>JBEANX010000033.1:0-3999 GCA_041165245.1 Pseudomonadota bacterium | reverse complement strand
CAGGTTGGCTCCAGCAAGTGGCCGGCGTCAAACCGGGCGACCGCGTGCCGGTGTACACCCAGAACTGCCCGCAGTATGTGATCGCCTACTACGCCATCCTTCGCGCGCAAGGCGTGGTGGTGCCAGTGAACCCCATGAACCGGGCGGAAGAGTTCAAGCACTACATCACCGACCCGGACGCCCGCGTTGCCATCTGCTCGGCCGACTTGGCCGCCAACGTGGCCCAGGCCAATGCGGCGCTGCCAGAGAGCCAACGCCTCCAACACATCCTGGTGACGCGCTACGCCGACGCCATGCCTGCGCTGGATGCGCCAGACAGCCCCATGCCACCGGCCATGCTGACCTGGCTGCGCAGCGAGCACTCCTTGCCTGCAGGCGCCACCGCTTGGAAGGACGCCCTGCACCTGAAGCTGCAGCCCACGCCCTATGCGGGCCGCTGCACCGACATGGCCTTGCTGCCCTACACCTCGGGCACCACCGGCCTGCCCAAGGGTTGCATGCACACGCACCGCTCCTTGATGCACAACGCGATTGGTGGCGGCCTGTGGGGCTACTCCAGTGCTGAGAGCGTGGTGCTGGGCGTGGTGCCGCTGTTCCACATCACTGGCATGTTGTACGGCGCGCTCTCGCCCATCCTGCACGGCGCCACGGTGGTGCTCATGCCCAGGTGGGATCGTGAGCTGGCTGGCGCCTTGATCTCACGGCATCAGGTCACGCACTGGACCTGCATCCCCACCATGATCATGGATCTGTTTGGCAGCCCCAACTACAAAAGCTTCAACTTGCGCAGCCTGGCCTACCTCAGTGGGGGTGGCGCCGCCATGCCCGAAGCCGTGGCCCAGCGCCTCAAAGACGAGTTCAAGCTGACCTTTGCCGAAGGCTACGGCCTCACTGAAACCTCGGCGCCCAGCCATGCCAACCCGCCCGAGCGCGCCAAGCTGCAATGCCTGGGCATGCCGATTTTTGGCGCCGATTCACGCGTGATCGACCCCGTCACATTGCAAGAAGTGCCGCAGGGTGAGGTGGGCGAGATCGTGACCTGCGGCCCCATGGTCTTCGAGGGCTACTGGAAACACCCGGAAGCCACCGCAGCAGCTTTCATCGAGATCGAAGGCAAGCGCTTTTTCCGCACGGGTGATTTGGGCCGCATGGACGAGGAAGGCTACTTCTTCATCACCGACCGCCTCAAGCGCATGATCAACGCGAGCGGCTTCAAGGTCTGGCCCTCTGAGGTGGAGATGATGCTCTACAAGCACCCGGCCGTGCTCGAGGCCTGCGTGATCTCCACCAAAGACGCCTACCGCGGCGAGACCGTCAAAGCCATGGTCGTTCTGCGGCCCGATGCCAAGGGACACACCCAGCCCGAAACCATCATCGATTGGGCCCGCGAGCAGATGGCCGCCTACAAATACCCGCGCGTCATCGAGTTTGTCGACGCCTTGCCCAAATCAGGCGCAGGCAAGGTGATGTGGCGGGTGCTGCAGGATCAGGAAAACGCCAAGGCGGCGGCCACGGCCTGAGCCGCACCGCGCGCAGGGTCAGCCTTTGCGCTGATCCCAGCCCTTGGGGCGCGAGAGCGTGAAGTTGGCATCGCTGTGGGTGCGCCCATACCAGGCACCACCCATGCGCGAGACCAGGTCCAGCTTGGCCGGGTCGACCTGGCCTTGCGCGTCGAGCACGGCCTCGTCGATGTGCATGGTCAGCACGCGCCCCAAGATCAAATGGCAGCTGGGCTGCTCAGGCGGGTAAGCCTGCACCTGCACGGCCTGGCACTCAAAGCTCACGGGAGACATCAACACGCGGGGCGGTTTGACATGCAAACTGGGCGCCGGCTCGATGCCCACCTGCTCGAACTCGCTCACCCCATGCGCAAAGCTCGGTGAAGTCTCGTTCATGGCGGCCACCATGGCATGCGGCACCAGGCTGATCACGAACTCACCCGTGTCGATGATGTTGCGCGTGGTGTCCTTCAAGCTGCCATCGTTCATGTGCAGCGGGCTGATCATCACCGTGGGCGGTGTGCCCGTGAGCACCTGGAAGAAGCTGAAAGGCGCCAGGTTGCCCACGCCTTCGCGTGACAGGGTGGACACCCAAGCCACCGGCCGAGGCACCACGGTCGAAGCCAGCCATTGGTAGGCCTTCAGGCCTGCGATGGCGTTCATGTCGATGATCATGCGTGCTCCTCGGCATCTGGCTGGCGCAAGGTGGCGCCGGGCACTCGCAGCACCACCGGTGAGAGCGGCAAGGCCACACAGGGCAAGGTCAAGCCCTCGTCCATTTCTTCACGCGTGATGCCGGGCCATTCCACGCGGTAGCGCACCTGGCCCGATACCAATTGGCACATGCAGGCGCGGCAAGTGCCGTTCTGACAAGAGCGAGGCAGGTCAATGCCCGCACGCCGAGCGGCCTTCATGAGCGTGAGGTGCGCAGGCGCTTCGAACACCCAACCCTGCGGCTCCACCCTGGCTTGAAACCGGGTTTCCAGGCGCCGCGTTGGGTCACTCACAGGAAGCGCTCCAGCAGGCGGCGCGATTCTTTGTCGAGCGCCATGCGGTCACGCACATGGAAGGTCACGCCGTGGCCGCTGCCAATGAGCAGCGCCATGTTGGGCAAGCGGCGGATGTCGTCTTCCGATTTGAGCGAGAAGCTGGTGGGGCCGCGGTCGGTCTCGACCGTCCAGATGCTGGGCGTGGCAAAGGTCGACACGCTCACCAGGCGCTGGATCACGGGCGCGAAGTCTCGGCTGGCCAGCTCCTCGCTCAAGGCCTGCTGCAGCTTGGCGGGCAGCGCACTGAGCTGGTCGATCCAGAGCAGCTCGTGGCCATTGCTGGCCACGATGGACACGCCCTCATCAGGCGCACTCAGCGGGAATGCACGCACCGGCACCACCCCTTCGTGGGGCACGCCATCAGGGCCGGTGTACACAAGCTGGCCATGGGCATCGCGGTGGAGTTCAAAAGTGGCAGGGTTCATGTTTTGCGTCATGTCTTGCTTCACTTTCACAGGCCTTGGGCCGCGTCTTGTTCGGCCTTGCGGGCCTGGGCCATGTACAGGCGCCAGTAAGCGCCCTGCTTGGCCATGAGCTCGTCGTGCGGGCCCACCTCCACGATCTCGCCACGGTCCATCACCACCAGGCGATCTGCCTTGCGCAGGGTGGACAAGCGGTGCGCAATGGCAATGGTGGTGCGGCCTTGCACCAGGTTGTCCAGCGCACGCTGGATCTCTTTCTCGGTCTCGGTGTCCACGGCCGAGGTGGCCTCGTCCATGATCAGGATGCGCGGGTTGATCAAGAGCGCGCGGGCAATGGAGATGCGCTGGCGCTCACCACCCGAGAGGCCTTGGCCGCGCTCGCCCACCAGCGAGTCATAACCCTGGGGCAGGCGCAGGATGAATTCATGCGCGTTGGCCGCACGCGCTGCAGCGACGATCTCTTGCCGCGTGGCGCCGGGCTTGCCGTAGGCGATGTTCTCGGCGATGGTGCCAAAGAACAAGAAAGGCTCTTGCAGCACCAGGCCGATGTGGCGCCTGAAATCAGCCACGCCGATGCGGCGGATGTCGATGCCATCGACGCGAATGGCGCCGTCGCTCACGTCATAAAAACGGCACAAGAGGTTGACCAGCGTGCTCTTGCCAGATCCGCTGTGGCCCACCAGGCCGATCATCTCGCCCGGTTGGATCTGCAAGCTCAGACCGCGGATCACCGAGCGGCTGCCGTAGCGGAACCCAATGCTGTCGATGTCGATGCGGCCTTGCGTGGTGGGCAAAGGCACCGGGTCCGTGGGTTCAGGCACGCTTGAGACATGGTCCAGGATGTCGAAGATGCGCTTGGCCCCGGCCGCTGCTTTTTGCGTGACCGACACGATGCGGCTCATGGAATCGAGCCGCCCGTAAAAGCGCCCGATGTAAGCAATGAAGGCCGTGAGCACACCCACCGTGATCTGCTGTTTGGACACCAACCAGATGCCAAAGGCCCAGACCACCAAAAGGCCCAGCTCGGTC
>JBEANX010000032.1:0-2667 GCA_041165245.1 Pseudomonadota bacterium | reverse complement strand
CCCCGATGTGCGCGAAGCCTGTGAGGCCGTATGGGGCACGGGCACTGAGCCCTATGTGGCCTCACTGCGCGAGTTGCAAGGCCTGATCGGCGCCCATGAGTGGCGCAAGACTGGCGTGGAGATCCCCGCGCTGCAAGGCCGCATCCATGCGCATTACGGCGTGTTCTCACCCGTGCGGGGTGAGTATGTGGGCTTGGTGGCGCAAGCCCCCTTGCCAGCAGGCGCTCAAGCCCTGGCCTTTGACATCGGCGTGGGCTCAGGGGTGCTGTCGGCGGTGCTGGCCAAGCGTGGCATTCAACAGGTGGTCGCCACCGACCAGGACACCCGCGCCCTCGATTGCGCCCGCGCCAACCTCACACAATTGGGCCTCATCGGCCAGGTCGATTTGCAACAGGTGGACCTCTTCCCTGCAGGCCGCGCGCCCTTGGTGGTGTGCAACCCGCCTTGGGTGCCTGCCAAACCCAGTGCGCCCATTGAATACGCGGTCTACGACCCGGACAGCCGCATGCTCAAAGGCTTCCTGAGCGGCCTGCGCGAGCACCTCAGCGAGGGCGGTGAGGGCTGGTTGATTTTGTCGGACCTGGCCGAGCACCTGGGCCTGCGCTCGCGCGAAGAGCTGCTCGGCTGGGTGCAAGCCGCTGGCCTGCAGGTGTTGGGCCGGCTGGATGCCAAGCCGCATCACCCCAAGGCCAGCGACCCGAACGACCCGCTGCACCAGGCCCGCTCGAAGGAACTCACATCGCTGTGGCGCCTGGGCGCAGCTTGAATCCTCAGGAGGCAGCCCAAGCACCGGGTGCCTCGCCATCAAGCGGGGTGTTGACAGGCCACTAAGATGCATCAACAATGCATCTTATGCAACTGACCCGATTCGCTGACCTGGGCCTGCGCGTGCTGATGTACCTCAGCCAGCACGAACGCCCCGAGCCCATCACCATCCATGAGATTGCCGAGCAGTTCCAAGTGCCGGCCAACCACCTGGCCAAGGTGGTGCAACGCCTGGGCCAACTGGGCTGGGTGAACACCCTGAGGGGCCGCCACGGGGGCTTGCGCCTGGCCATGCCCGCCGCCGACATCCCCATCGGCACCGTCATTGAGCAACTGGAAGCCAACGAGCACCTGATCGACTGCGAATCCCTGGCCTGCGTGCTCAACGGCCATTGCGGTCTGAGCCGGGTGCTGGATGCCGCACAAAAAGCGTTCTACCAACACCTCAACCAGCACACCCTGGCCGACGTGAGCCGCAAGAAGACGGCCCAGGCCATTGTGCACATGCACCGCGACTACCTCTCGCGCCAAAGCGACCACTGAACCCGCGATTCCTCCTGTGGGGCACACGCCTTGCACATTCCCCTGCCCTTAAACATGCATTTTAAATACCTTTGAAAGGAAATTCCATGCTCTCAACCCAAGCCCGCCCTTACATTGACGCCAGCGTGCCTGTGCTCAAGGCACACGGCCTGGCCATCACCACGCGCTTTTACGCCCGACTGTTCGAGGCCTACCCCGAACTCAAGCACCTGTTCAACATGGGCAACCAGGCCAATGGCGTGCAGCAGCAATCGCTGGCAGCCGCGGTGTTTGCTTACGCCGCGAACATCGACCAGGCCCAAGCCCTGGCACCGGTGATCGAACGCATCGTGCACAAACATGCCTCCGTGGGCCTGCGCCCCGAGCATTACCCGCTGGTGGGCACGCAGTTATTGGGCGCCATTGGCGACGTGCTGGGCGAGGCCGCCACGCCCGAATTGATCGCTGCCTGGGCCGAAGCCTATGGCCTGCTGGCCGACACCTTGATCGCCGCCGAGGCCCGGCTTTACGAGCAAGCCCGCCGTCAACCCGGCGAGCTGCGGGCCCTGCAGGTGGTTCGCATCGAGGAGCAGGGCAAGCATGGCCGCGCCTTCGTGTTGCAAGACCCAGCGGGCGGCTCGCCTGGCGCTTTTGAGCCCGGGCAATACATCAGCGTGAGCGTCAAGCTGCCAGGCGGCTTGCATCAGTTGCGCCAGTACAGCTTGTCGGATGCGCCGCAACAGCCCTGGTGGCGCATCACGGTCAAGCGCGAAACCGCGCGAGGCGAACAACCCGCAGGCCAGGTGTCCAACCACTTGCACGACACCCTGAAGGTGGGCGATGTGCTGAACACCAGCGCGCCCTTTGGCGACTTCAAGCCGCTGCCTGCGGGTGATGGACCACTGTGGTTGCTCTCGGCCGGGGTGGGCATCACGCCCATGGTCTCGGCGCTCAACAGCCTGGTGGCTGTGGGCAGCACGCGGCATGTGGTGTTTGCCCATGCGGCCCGCAAGGCCGATGAGCAAGCGCATGGGGCTGACTTGCGTCAAGCCACGCACAAGCTGCCCGGCCTGCAAGCCCAGCTCTTTCATGAAGGGTCGCAGGGCGCCACTTGGCAGGGCCTGAGCGTTCAGCCTGGCCGCATGGACGTGAGCGAGTGGGTCGAGCGCGCCCGCCGCGACCAAGTGCTGGATCAGGTTCAGGTCTTCCTGTGCGGGCCCTTGCCCTTCATGCAGGCCCAGCGAGCTGCCCTGCTGCAAGGCGGGGTGCCTGCAGCGAACATCCACCGCGAGGTCTTCGGGCCCGACCTGCTGGACGGGCTGATCTGATCGCAGGCCTCAGGCCTGCACCGCCACTGGGCGCTTGCGCAAACGGATGCGC
>JBEANX010000031.1:0-6425 GCA_041165245.1 Pseudomonadota bacterium | reverse complement strand
CTTCACCGGCTCAGTGGTCCTACCATCTGGCACGGTGCTGATCAATGGCGTGAGCGCCATCTTTGGGCTCAAGATCATTTTTTGGCGGCCCGGCCAGAAGCTCGCCAGCCTGCGCACGCCGATGCTGGTCTGCGTGTGTGAATCAGATTCTGTCGCGCCTGCGAAGCAAACCTTGCGCTATGCACGTGCCGCCTCGAAGTGCGAAGTCAAGACTTATCCCTTTGGTCACTTCGACATCTACACCGATGAGCCCTTCGACCTGATGACGGCCGACCAGCTGGCCTTTCTGAAGCGCATGGTGCCACTCGGTGCCGATGCGGATGCCAATGCAGTTGCCAGCCAACGTGCGTAGCAACTGCATCCGTGGGCCTGGGCCCGATGCGGGCGGGCTCACGGCACACTCGGCATCCACTGGCGCAGGTCAGCGACCCCGCCACAACAGGGTCGCCTTCATTTGTACGAGGCGCGCCGGTCACCAAAACGCCTGACCCGCCGGCGCCAACTGCGGTAGCTGCCCGGTGACAGGTTCGAGCGCATCAAGGCTTTGATCTGGTCGGGCCCCAGGCCATGGACCTCACGGATGTCTGCGAAGCTGACGTGATCGCTCAAAGCCATCTGGATGATCTCGCCGATGAGGGCGGCGTCCAGGGTTGGGTCAGGCGCCATGTTGTCGGCCTGCAGGCTGATGGGTGGGGTGGGGCGCATCACGAAGAGTTGGGTGGTGTTCACGTCGTTGGCGAACAGTGTCGCGGCAGGTCGGGCGCTGCTTGCGAGCGTGCCGCGTCAAAGCTGTGGTGATCAGCCCCTGCTGAGTCCTTGTCCATCGCACGTCGCGGTCAGGCACACGGCGCCGCCACCCAGCATGTTTTTTACTGTACATTCATACAGTCAATGAGCCTGCGCCATGTGTTGCCGAGCCTCGCATCGCCTTGATCACGCTCAACAAGCCAAAAGCCTTGCCATGTGCGCCCACTTTGAAGGGGTCGTGGACCCAACCCGCATCCGCCAGCATTTCAACGCCGACGCGCGCCCCAGCCCTCTGGAGCCCGTCTCTGGCCACGCCCTGAGCCCCAAGGTTGATCTGTGGCCGGGCTATGCAGGTCTGTTCATTCGCACGCCATCTGAAGCAGGCTGTGGCGACGAAGCCGTGCCCGAGCGCGAAGCCATCCCTGGCATCTTTGGCTTGGTGCCCAATTGGGCCAACGATCTGAAACTGGCCCGCAACACCTACAACGCCCGCAGCGAGACGGTGGCCAGCAAGCCTAGCTTCAGGGAGGCCTGGCGCCAGGCCCGCCACTGCATCATCCCCGCCGATGCCATCTACGAGCCTGACTGGCGAAGCGGCAAAGCCACGCCCACCCGCATCGCGAGGGCCGACGGCCACCCCATGGGCATCGCGGGCCTGTGGGACCACTGGAAGCAGCCCGATGGCACGGTGGTGCACAGCTTCACCATGCTGACCATCAACGCGCAAACGCACGAGTTGATGAACCGCTTCCACCAGCCGACCGATGAAAAGCGCATGGTCGTCATCTTGCCCGAGGCCGCGTATGCCGACTGGCTCGCAGCCCCCATGCAAGAGAGCATGGACTTCATGCACGCCTACCCGGCTGAGCGCCTCGTGGCGGTGGAAGCGCCGCCCGCCTTGGCGCGCGCCTCAAAGCCACCAAGCACCTCACGGCCTTCGCCCGTGGACGACGCGCAAGGCTCGCTGTTGTGAGCGTCAAGCCGAGCCGCTCGCACCTGTCGCGCTTGATGAAGATTTGGCGCTCGGCCGGCTGGCCCAGCCGCGACCCGGTGGACATCGACCTGCTGGCCGCAGGCTGGGTGAGCTTGGTGGGCGATCACCCCGCGCAAGAGTGCCTGAGGCTGACAGACGCGGGCATTGCCCTGCTGGCGCAAAGCCGCCAGGAACATCGCCGCTCAGAAAGTGCCCATGACCGGCTGGGCTTGCGCATGGCTGACTTGTTGATCGAATCTGGCAGGCTGGTCTGGCGCGAGCTCTCGCTGCGATCGCAGGTAGAGCGTGAGCTGCCACCTCAGCCTGCGATGGATGCGTCCACCGCGGTGGCGCTGCCAAGCTTCATGGCCAGCCCAAGCCTGTGGGCCGATGAGGGCGAGGGCATGCCCAAGCCAGAGCCCAAGGCGCCCATCCAATGGCGCCTCTCCCGGCCTGATTTGTTCTCGGTGCGTCGCACCAGCAACCCCGCTTACTTGCAGCCCATGGTGCACGAGGTCAAGGTCAGCCGCGCCGACTTGTTCTCTGACCTGCGCCACAAGGCCAAGCGCAGTTCTTACCAGTGGTTGTGCAGCGAGTGCCACTACGTCTTCCCCGCGGGCTTGGTCGAGCCCCGGGAGCTGCCCGAAGAGTTGGGCGTGTGGGTGATCCACGGTGACATCGAGACCGGCCAACTCGAGATGCTGAGACCCGCGCGCCACAGCCCGTGCACCATCCCTTTTGACGTCTGGATGGCCCTGGCCAAGGCCACGCCGGTGGGGCGGCCCCTGGAGCGCACGCAGGCCGACTTGGCCCATGCCGATGAGCAAGATGGCTTGATGGCCGGCACCAGCGAATGCAGCAGCCCTGCACCCGATGACCAGCCCCATGCGCGCACAAGCTGAGCCGCCTCGCTACCAGGTGGCCGTGCGCGCCTTGTGCGAGTTCGTGGCCAAGCAAGGCGACCTGGACTTGCGCTTCACGCCCACGCCCACCGCACAAGAAGGCATGGCCGGCCATGCGCTGGTGGCTTCGAGGCGCCCTGAGTGGTACGAGTGCGAAGTCAGCTTGAGCGGCCAGCATGGGCTGTTGGCGGTCAAAGGCAGGGCCGATGGCTATGACCCCAAAGTCCATCGCCTCGAAGAGATCAAGACCCACAAAGGCCCGCTGGATGCCTTGCCCGCCAACCATCGACAATTGCACTGGGCCCAGGTCAAGGTCTATGGCGCCTTGATGTGCGAGAAGCTCGCGCTCGCAGAGATCGAGCTGGCGCTGGTGTACTTCGACATCGGCACGCAGGCAGAGACCGTCATCAGCGAGCGTCACCAAGCCACAGAGCTTGCGAGCTTTTTTGCCGACACCTGCGAGCGCTACATGGCCTGGGCCGCGCAAGAGTGGGCGCATCGCCAGGCCCGCAACGTAGCCCTGGAGGCCATGCCCTTCGTGCATGAAAGCTTTCGCACGGGGCAACGTGAATTGGCCGAGTCGGTCTACAAAGCCGCCGCCACCGGGCGCTGCCTGCTGGCCCAAGCCCCCACGGGCATTGGCAAGACCATCGGGACGGTGTTCCCCATGCTCAAGGCCTGCCCCAAGAAGGCGCTGGACAAGGTCTACTTCCTCACGGCTAAGACATCAGGCCGAGCCGCTGCCCTGGAGGCCGTGGCACGCATCAAGGCGCACAGCCCCATGCTCCCATTGCGAGAGCTGGAGCTGCTGGCCAAAGACAAGGCGTGTGAACACCCCGACTTGGCCTGCCATGGGCAGTCTTGCCCCTTGGCCAAGGGCTTTTACGACCGCTTGCCTCAAGCCCGTGCACAAGCCGTGGCGCTGGGCAGCTGCACGCAGGCCTCGGTGCGGGCCGTGGCGCAAGCCAACCAAGTGTGCCCCTATTACCTCACACAAGAGCTGGTGCGTTGGAGCGACGTGGTCGTGGGCGACTTCAACCACTACTTCGACCTCAGCGCCATGCTGCACAGCCTGATGCAGCAGAACCAATGGCGCGTGGGCGTGCTCGTGGACGAGGCCCACAACCTCGTCGAGCGCGGCCGCAAGATGTACACCGCCGAGATGGACCAGGCCAGCTTGCAGGCCATGCGCCAGCACGGGCCGGTGGCTTTGAAGAAGCCTTTGGACAAGCTGCATCGGGCCTGGCAAGCTGTCAACAAGGCGCAACTCGAAACGCAGCGAGCGCAGGCAGCGCAAGAACACGAGGGGGGCATGCAGGGCAGTTTCCAAGGCGCCACTCGGGGTGAACCCATGCGGGTGCTCGGTGAACTCCCCGACGCCTGGCTGCAAGCCTTGCAGTTGCTGTGCGCGGCCATCAGTGATCACATGGCGCAGAACCCCACCAGCCTGGACCCACAGCTGCAAAGCTTCTACTTCAACTGCCTGCAGATGAGCAAGCTGGCCGACAGCTTTGGCAACCACTCGCTGTTTGACTGGTCGCCTGATGAGGTGCCCACCGGCTTCATGCGCAAGGTGAGCTCCACCTTGTGCATTCGCAATGTGCTGCCTGCGCCCTTCCTCAGAGCCCGGCTGGGCAACGCCCACAGCGTGACGCTGTTCTCTGCCACGCTGCAGCCCACGGCCTTCTTTGAAACGATGTTGGGCACGCCCGAGAACACCGTGGCCATCGAGGTGGCGTCCCCCTTTTCATCCCAGCAGCTGGAGGTCAAGGTGGCGCAGCACATCTCCACGCGCTACAAAGACCGCACCCGTTCACGCGAGGCCATGACTGCGGTGATGGCTGAGCAGTTCAAAGCCAGGCCTGGCAACTACCTCGCGTTCTTCAGCAGCCATGACTACCTGCTGAGCATGGCTGATCACTTCGAGCGCCACCACCCTGACATCCCCGTGTTCAAGCAAGCCAGGGGCATGAGTGAGGAGGCCCAACACGCCTTCTTGCAGCGCATGACGCCCACCAGCCAAGGCATCGGCTTTGCGGTGCTGGGCGGCTCGTTCTCAGAAGGGGTGGACTTGCCGGGCAAGCGCCTCATCGGTGCCTTCATCGCGACCTTGGGTCTGCCGCAGGTCAATGCGGTGAACGAGCACTTCAAGCAAAGGCTCGACGAGATCGTGGGCGATGGCTACGCCTGCACCTACACCTACCCTGGCTTGCAAAAGGTGGTGCAAGCCGCGGGCCGGGTGATCCGCACCACGCAGGACAGCGGGGTGGTTCACCTCCTGGATGACCGCTATGGGCGGGCAGACATCAGGGCCTTGCTGCCAACATGGTGGGCGCCTGCGAATGCCAGATTCACCTGAGCATCCAGGATGCGCCGGCTCAAACCGTCCGCCCAGACCGAGTAACCGTCAGAGCTGGGGTGGATGCCGTCCATGGCCATGCCTGCGCTGGTCGTGGTTTCTGGGTGCCAGTGCAAGGTGCGTTGATCTTGGTCGGCCAGTTGCTGGGCCAGGGCGGTGTTCATCTTGCGAGCCCACCTGCCCATGAACCAACGCAAGGGCTGCGGAAGTGCTTTGCAAGCATGCATGGGAGGCACGGCGCTGTGCACCAAGAGCTTGGGCGCAAAGCGGTCGGCGATCAATGCGGCCAGGCTGTTCTGCCACTGCGCCCATTGCATCGGTGCACACAAGCCCGTGGCATCGTTGGCACCCATGGACAGCACGACCACGTCTTAGCTCGCGGTCGGTGTGTCACGCAGCAACTTCATCAGGCCTGGCGAATCCAGCCCATTGGCCGCCAGCACGCACCACTCAACGGTGTGGTGGCGGCTGAGCCGGCGGACCAGGTGCCCACACAGGGCCTGCTCCTGGCTCACGGCGCCCACGCCGGCAGCGCCTGAGTCGCCGGCCACCAGCAGGCGCATGAGCGAGCCTTGCCCTGCGGTGCCGGTGCGATGCCCTGGTGGCTCCGGCATGTGCGGCACGGTGCGCCTGACGTGCCTGGCCTGAAGCCACAGCACCGGCCACAAAACACACAGGAGCAGCAGGCGCTCCCCCTCAGACATGACACGGCGCATTCATCGTGACCATCGTGCAGGCTCTGCGCGGCACTGACTGTGCGCACGGACACATCACCCTTCACAGCACCTCGGCCAGCCACGCCCCCACAATGGGTTCATCTCAACCAGTCACCACGCCATGAAGCCACTGGATCGTTACCAAGCCGTTCGCCAGCGCAGTGTGGCCTTGTGCGCGCCCTTGGCCATCGAAGACCATGTTCCCCAGCCTGTGGAATGGGTGAGCCCACCCAAGTGGCACTTGGCACACACCACCTGGTTTTTCGAGACCATGGTGCTCCTGCAGCGCGGGCGAGGCTACACCTGCTTTCACCCCCAATACAGCTACCTGTTCAACAGCTATTACGAATCCATCGGCGCGCGTGTTCAGCGCACGGGCCGTGGGCACTTGAGCCGCCCCACTGTGGCAGAGGTCCATGCCTACCGCGCGCATGTCGATGCCGCCATGCACGATGTGCTGAATGGCCCTCTGGATGAAGCCACGGCCGCCATGATCGAGTTGGGCCTCCAACACGAAGAGCAGCATCAAGAATTGCTGCTGACCGACATCAAGTACATCCTGGGTAGCAACCCTTTGCGCCCTGTTTACGCGACAGGGCAGGCGGCTGGTCTGGACATGTCATTGGAGCACGCACCCAGTAGCCCTTCTGTGCAGCCCGACCATGTCAGCCACCCAGGTGGCCTGTGCGAGGTGGGGCACACGGGCGAGGGCTTTTGTTTCGACAACG